>JAGVKI010000306.1 GCA_020050695.1 Alphaproteobacteria bacterium
GCAAAAGCACGTTGATTAAAACCATCGCCGGGCTGATGACACCCGATGAAGGCCATATCAGCTTTGGAAATGGTAACGGCGACTGTATCGCCTACCTGCCGCAGGCCGCAGAACTGCAACGTGATTTCCCCTTATCGGTATTACAGCTGGTAGCCAGCGGCACATGGCAGAAAACCGGGGCCTTTGGCAGCATTACTAAATCCATGCGCGAAGACGCCATGCAGGCACTCATTGATGTCGGGCTTGGCAACTGCGCAGACCGCGATTTGGCCAGCCTTTCTTCCGGCCAGTTCCAGCGCGTGCTTTTTGCCCGGCTGATGGTGCAGGACGCGCCGCTTATCCTGCTCGACGAACCCTTTACCGCCATCGATGAAGAAACTACCGCTCACCTGCTCGATGTGGTGCTGCGCTGGCACAAGGAAGGGCGCACGGTTATCTGTATCCTGCACGACATGCACCAGATCCGCGCGCATTTTCCCCAGTGCCTGATCATGGCGCGTGAATGCGTGGCATGGGACAAAACGGCTACCGTCATCAACCAGGACACCCTGCCCTATTTCCGCTTCTTCCAGGAGCGCATAGGCAGCGCCACCGAAATCTGCAGGCAGGCCTCGTAATGCTGTACGATTTTTTCATCGCGCCTTTTACCGATTATGCGTTCATGCGCCGTGCGCTGGTCACCTGCATATCGCTTGCCATAAGCGGCGCGCCGCTGGGTGTGTTCCTGGTGCTGCGCCGTATGTCCCTGGTGGGCGATGCCATATCACACGCGATCCTGCCGGGCGCTTCACTGGCATTTTTATTGTTTGGTTTATCGCTCTGGCCCATGGCCATTGGCGGAATGCTTGCAGCGCTTATAGTAGCCCTTGGCGCAGGCGCGCTGGCACGCTTCACACAGCTTAAGGAAGACGCGAGTTTTACCGGCGCATATCTTTTATCGCTGGCCGTTGGCGTAATGCTGATTTCGCTGAGGGGCAACAGCATCGACCTGATGCATATATTGTTCGGCAACGTACTGGCCGTTGACCATGCATCGCTTATCCTGACCATCAGCATCACCTCATTTTCCACGCTGGTGCTGGCCGGGTTTTACCGCAGCCTGATCATGGAATGTTTTGATCCCGGATTCATGCGCGTGGCCAGGGGCCATGGCGGCTGGGTACAGCAATGCTTCCTGATGCTGGTTGTGCTCAATCTGGTTGCCGCTTTCCACACACTTGGCACGCTCATGGCGCTTGGCATCATGGTGCTGCCATCCATCGCTGCACGCTTCTGGACGCGCGATATTGACCGCACCATTGCACTGGCCATAGCGCTTGCCATAGTCTCATCTTATAGCGGCTTGCTGCTGTCGTACCATGGCGGTGTTCCTTCCGGATCAGCCATTGTGCTGGTCGCAGGAACGTTCTATATCCTCTCCGTGCTATTAGGCCGATACGGCAGCCTGTTTGCGCGCCTTCTGCCACATCACCATTTTACCAGCTAGCCCCATGCAACGACTTTTTATTGCCGTATTATTATGGTTATCATGTAGTTCAAGCGCCTATGCCGATAAGCCGCATGTGGTGGCCAGTTTCAGCATACTCGGTGATATGGTGGCGCAGGTGGGCGGCGATGATATTGAACTGACCACACTGATCGGCGCCAACAGCGACCCGCATGCATTCTCGCCTAGCCCCGCCCATGCCGTCACCATTGCACGTGCCGACCTGGTGGTTATCAACGGCCTTGGCTTTGAAGGATGGATGGAACGGCTCATTACATCGTCTGGTTATGCAGGCCCCGTGCTGATGGCCAGCGAAGGCGTCTCCCCGCTTGTCACCGGCATTCCCGCGCATACCGATTTCCATGCATGGCAGGATGCCACTAACGGCAAGCGCTACATCACCAATATCCGTGACGCGCTTATCCGCATTGATGCAAAAAACGCTGCTGGCTATAACAGCCGTGCGCAGGCAGCCATTACTGAACTGGCCCAGCTTGATGCGTGGATTAAATCGCAAATCAGCAGCATCCCCAAAGATAAACGCAGGCTGATGACCACCCATAACTCCTTTGGCTATTATGAACGAGCTTACGGCGTTACCTTTATCGCCCCCATTGGTATCAGCACCGACAGCGAGCCGTCTGCCGCTGAGATTGCCAGCCTGGTCGACCAGCTGCGCGCCGAGCATCTGCAGGCGATCTTCCTGGAAAACATCTCTGCCAACCGCCTTGGCACGCAATTAAGCGTCGATACCGGCACCCATATTGGCGGTACGCTGTACTCCGATGCCCTATCGGATGCCTCAGGCCAGGCCGCCAGCTATACGGCTTTACTACGCCATAATACGCAGCAAATGGTCGCTGCCATGCGCAAAAACAACTAAATTACATAGGCTTGTCCGAAAGCTGTTTCAGGCTGGCATAACTGCTTGTCGCGGGCTGTTTTTTGGTGTTTAAACGCTATAGGTTAACAAAAAATAATATTTAAAAGTCAGCAGTAACGGGAGAATACGATTATGCAGTCACGGGACGCTCATCATTCCAAAGATAAAGACGATAAAGCACGCACCGCTCGCCTGCATGAAGGCTTTGAGAATTTCAGTGCCTATCTTGCCGACCAGTTCCGCCCGTATCTTAAAAGCAAGGGCTTTGACGACACCGCAGCAAAGCTGAGCCAGCATCTTGAACTGTTCGATGAGGAATGGAGCAAGCTATACCACACAGAACATATGTCCCCTGAAGAAATCAAAGCAGCATATGACGCATCGGGCGCGGCACTGGCACGTATGACAGGTCTTGCTTACCGTCATGTGCATGAACACTGTCATTTTGGTGACGACTACACCGCGCTCACCAGCCTCCAAACCGCAATGCAGGAATTCAATGGCAAAGCCCCCAATGCACTGGAAGCAATGGGGCTGGAATATCATGAATTCGACAGCCTTACCCTGGAACTTGAAGCAAAGCTGGGCGTCAATGCTGCATCCGAGCCTGCCGAAAAACATTCTGAGCGCCGCCGCAGGCTTCCTAAAAATCCCAATAAGATTGAAATGGCGCTGCGTGACTGCCTGGAGACCGCACACCAGATACGCCCCCTTATCACCAATGACGACAGGCGCGATACGCTTGACCGTATTACCGGTGAGGTAGGCTCTATCCTTAGCAACCTGCCTAAAGGCGACGATGACATCTCCAAGGGCCGCCGCATCTCGGCGCTTATCTCCGCCACCGCTAAAATCCTGAAAGTCAGCAAATGGATACGTAAAGTAGACCTGCTGGAAACCGAACAGTCCGAAAGCGCCAAACGAGAAATATCGCGCCGCTTTGACGATTTAAAGGATCTGTCGCACGGGCACGAGCCAGGCAACCACCGCTAGGCGTAAACCACTACAGAAAAAGGCTTTTTCCTTAACTTTATGCGTTTTGGCATGCTGATGTAGTGCCGTTGGTAGCGTAATCTTCGAGCCTTGATGTGTTGGCTTGCCTCTTTTCCTCAGAGATTCTGGGTTTATTCATTACTATAGCCTATTAACGGCGGCAAAAAGCAACCAGTGTCAGGTCATCATTTAATCGTGATGAATAACACTCATTAAAATGACTAAGTAAACTATCGAAGGATGTGGCACACGACACATCACCGGCTAATTTAGCGGCAAATATTTCCGCCGCATTTTCTATTGCCATCATATTGCCGGCAGCATCCGGCGTTTCGATCAGCGCATCGCTGTAGAGAAGCAAGCAATCTCCCTGGTTGAAAGAAACCTCCTGCGTTTCATACACGGCGTTCTTCCATGCGCCAAGCAGCATGCCAGCGGAATCAAGCATATCATAACCTCCCTTGCGAAACACTATCGGTGCGGGCGCGGACGCAGATGCAAAAAACAGCTTATCCTGAATGGTATCGATAACACCATAGAACATGGTGGCA
>JAGVKI010000084.1 GCA_020050695.1 Alphaproteobacteria bacterium
CTCCAGCGGCATTATCATACTGGGTATGGGTAAGCTTGGCGGCGGTGAACTTAACTATTCCAGCGATATTGACCTTATCATTATCTTCGAGCCAGGGCGGCTCAATTATAAAGGACGCCACAACGAACAACATTACATGAACAAGCTGGCGCATGAACTGGTGAGCATTATGCAGGAGCGCACTGCGCAGGGATATGTGTTCCGCACCGACCTGCGCCTGCGCCCTGACCCTGCTTCTACTCCGCCTGCCATCAATATTGATGCTGCTTATTTCTATTACGAAAGTGTCGGCCAGAACTGGGAACGCGCTGCCATGATCAAAGCGCGCCCGGTCGCGGGCGATCTCGTGGCGGGGGAACGTTTCCTGAAGGCGCTCGCCCCGTTCATGTGGCGCCGTAGCCTTGATTTTGCCTCTATTAATGACATCCACTCCATCAAACGCCAGATGGATAGCACCCGTAATAAACAGATAGAAATCAAAGGCCATAATATCAAGCTGGGTATGGGCGGGATCCGGGAAATTGAGTTCTACGCCCAGATCCATCAACTCATATGGGGCGGACGCATGCCTGTACTGCGCACCAAAGCCACATGCGAGACATTGGGCGTATTGCAGGAAAACAACCTGCTTGATGCGCAGACCGAAGATGTGCTGCGCGAAGCATATGCATTTTTCCGCAAGCTTGAACACCGTCTGCAAATGGTTGCAGATGAGCAGACCCACGATATGCCCGAAACCGACGAGGGTGTTGCGGCCATTGCCTGCTTTATGGGGTTTGCTTCAAGCCCGATATTTGAAACGCAGCTGTTGCAACGCCTGCATGCGGTTCATGAAATATATGCCAATTCCTTCCAGGGATCAGAGAAGCTGGGCGACGATGGCAACCTTGTATTTACGGGTGTAAGCCATGACCCTGAAACATTGAAGACACTGCGCAGCATGGGTTATACGCATCCTGAAACGGTATCAGAGATCGTAATGGGCTGGCATCATGGCTCCAAGCGCGCTACCCGCACCAAAAGAGCACGAGAACTGCTCACCGAACTGATGCCGGTGCTGCTCAAACGCCTTGGCGAAACAGCCAATCCCGATGCTGCCTTCCTTAAGTTCAACGATTTCCTCACTAATCTGCCAGCGGGTGTACAGCTGTTTTCGTTATTTAATATCAACCCGCACCTGCTTGGCCTTATCGCTGATATTATGGGCAGCGCCCCAACCCTTGCTGATCATTTAAGCCGTTCACCGCATTTGTTGGACGCGGTGCTGCATGCTGATTTTTATGGTGCGCTACCCTCGCATATGAACCTGGAAGTGCAGCTAAGTTCGGTGCTGGAATCCTTCGACAATTTTGAAGACTGTATGGATGCGCTGCGCCGTTTCCGTAATGAAAAACAGTTCCAGGCAGGCGTACAGCTTCTCAAAGGAATGATTACCTCAATGCAGGCCGGGCAGTTCCTGTCGCTACTGGCAGATTTGATGATTCAAAAATGCGTGCAGCTTGTAGAAAACGAATTCAGCAAAACCTACGGAAAACTGCCCGATAGCCGCTTTGCCATTATAGCGCTTGGTAAGCTTGGCAGCTGCGAGATGACATTCAGTTCGGATATTGACCTGGTGTTTATTTATGATGCGCCGGATTTCAACGCCATCTCTACCGGGGAAAAAGGATTTTCCGCCAGCGTCTATTACAACCGCCTTTCGCAACGCCTGCTCAATGCGCTTTCGGGCATGGGGCGTGAAGGCAGGCTGTATGAAGTTGATACCAGACTGCGTCCATCAGGCGCGCAGGGGCTGATGGCTGTCAGTGTGGATGCGCTGAAGCATTATTTCTCGGAACTGGCATGGACGTTTGAGTTTATGGCCTTTACGAAGGCTCGCGTGGTCTATGGCGAGGCGCAGCTGCATGAAGAGCTGGATGACTTTATTATTGCTCAGGTCAACCGCCAGCGCGACGCAGTCAAGCTGAAGAATGACGTGGTGGAAATGCGCGAGCGTATTGATAAGGAACACCATAGCGACAATCCGTGGGACATTAAATATGTACGCGGTGGGCTCATGGATATTGATTTTATTGCCCAGTACCTGCTGCTGTTGCATGCCCCGCTTACCGCAGGTTCGCGTACAGGCTCGGCAGGTGAGATACTGCACTGGCTACAGCGTAACGGCAGGCTTGCACCTGCAATCGCCACGCAGTTGAATGACGCGGATCAGTTTTTAGGGCAGATATTCAATATGTTGAGATTGTGCTGCGATCGCAGGTTTGATGAACCAACCGCCCCCCAGGGGCTCAAAAAACTACTGGTGGAATGTGTCAAAGAGCCCAGCTTTGAATCTTTGAAAGCCCGACTGATCGCGGTTGAAGAATCCGTTTATGAGGTCTATAATGCCCTCCTCACACACTGAACCATGGAGATGTTATGGCTAGCGCAGTAACCCAGAAAAAGAATGTCGAACTTCGTGTAGGCGATAAAGCACCGGATTTTGCTGTAGCCTTTGATAATGCGCAGGATGTCACCAGCGAAAGCCTGAAAGGCAAAAACAAGGTCATCTACTTCTATCCTAAAGATGACACGCCGGGCTGCACCATTGAAGCC
>JAGVKI010000321.1 GCA_020050695.1 Alphaproteobacteria bacterium
GTGCGCACGGGCGGCAATTCGGTCAAAAGCCGCGTTAAGTACCAGATCCGCATCGAGTCCAATACCGTTAGTGATGACATACTCAACTATATGGAGACCATCCAGCAGCCGGAAAAATTCCGTGCCAGTGGTCAATCGGGTGGCAGGTACTAGTCTTACATACCTCTAAATGGTTGACAAAAATTAGTAAATAACGGTATTTCAAAGCCATATCCTTATCGTAAAAATTGTGAATAAAGCAAAATTCTGGTTTATTTTTCCGCATTTTAGTGTATGCAATAGGGCAACTTTTCTTGATCACTATTAATATTGTAAAGGTGTTGCCAGTATGGAAAGACGTTCCACGTTCTCCGGAATTATTATTGTTATCTGTTTTTTGATCGGTTGCTTTTTCCTGCTGATGGCAGTGGAAGAATGGATTGAGAACAACTTCGATTCCGACCGCTACATGCTGGCACGCGTGCGCACCGCTGAAAGCGATAGCATGGCTGTCTGGAAGCTCGATAAAAAGACCGGCGTGGTTGAGCTCTGCTCCAAAACCTCCGATATTAATGCGCAGATTGTCTGCCTAAAGCCTGTTTATATGGACGCCAAGGATTATCGTAAGCCCCTGGACCCTGATACCGTAGCTGAAGCAGAAGCTGGCCCGGCGTCTGCCGTTGATACGGTTGCACCCGTTCCTGCGCCGTCATCGGCTCCTCAGGCAGATGCACCACAGGCACCTGTAAAACCAGCTGAATAATACGTAGCTAATTTAAGCCATGATCAAGCTGCAAAAACAGACGTTGCAAATTGGACTTCCCCTTTTTGTAACAACGCTCAGCACCCTATTGCTTGAGATTGGCCTTACACGTATTTTTTCGGTGGTACTGTTTTACCACTATGCGTTCCTGGTTATCTCTATCGCCTTGCTTGGCCTGGCGATGGGCTCGATTGCAGCACGTTTCATTCCAGAAGATATGGATGCGCAGGACCGTCGTCGCCTGCTTTCCATCGTATCGCTTCTGGCAGGGCTTACGATTGTTCCGGTTCTTTATTATATTCTCAATACCAACATCTGGCTGGTCGATTCCATGGCCATGTTCCTGCAGATCACCAAACTGTATCTGGTATGCCTGATACCGTTTGCGCTGGCTGGCTTTGTGCTGGCTACGGTGATGTCGCTGGGTGGTGAGAAAATCCCGACACTGTATTTCTTCGATCTTCTGGGCGGTGCGGCAGGTTGCCTGCTGTTTATTCCGCTGATCGAATGGCTTGGCGGCCCAAGCGCTATTATTGCGGTTGCTCTGTTATGGACACTTGCTTCTATCAGCTGGGCGTTTTCGGCAGACAGTAAGGGCATGCAGACGCTGGCAGCCATTGCCTGCGCAGCGCTTCTGGTGCTTCTGGCGATGAATGTGTATCGTCCGTTTATCGATGTGCAGTTCATGCGCGGCATGCCGGTGAAGGAAGAAAACTTTGCTAAATGGAACAGTTTTTCGCGTATCAACGTATTCTTTGATAAGGCAAAGCAGCAGAACTGGATCGAAATTGATGGTGGCGCTGGTACGCTGGTGGCTGAAACCGAACTGGCTGGCCAGTATTTCCTCGACCGTCAGTCGACCTTTGGCACCGTAGGGCGTGAAGTAGCTATGAAGCTGCATGATAAGCCCCATACCGTAGTGATTGGTACAGGCGGCGGCCCTGACCTGCAACGCGCCGTAGTGGCTGGCAGCCGCAAGATCGAAGCGGTGGAAATCAACCCAATCATTGCAAAAGACGTGATGCGCGGCAAATACTATGAAAGCAGCTTCCATATCTATGGCTGCCGTTCTGATACGCCGCCTGCCTCATGCCGCCGCCCGGAAGTGGAACTGCATATTGAAGATGGCCGCACCTTTATTCACCGCTCGCCTGAGCAGTTTGACGTGATCCAGCTCTCGCAGGTGGATACCTGGGCGAGCACTGCGTCTGGCGCGTATGGCCTGACCGAGAATTACCTCTACACGGTGGATGCGGTAAAATCCTACATTGATCGCCTGAATGATAATGGCATGGTCTCGATTTCCCGCTGGGAATTTGCCCGCCCGAAAGAAACACTGCGTCTGGTTGCTGTTGGTATCCAGGCACTTCTGGACCTCGGTATTACCGAGCCTGAAAAATACATGGTCGTATTGATGGACGGTAAGCAGGATAACCCTGGCGCGCGCTTTGGCACCATGATTATCAAGAAAACGCCGTTCACCTTTGATGAAATCCAGCGCGTTTACCAGCTTTCGCAGGAATCCGTGGGCGTGATGTCCATTGCCTACGCTCCCTTTGTACCAAGCGGCGACAAGATTTTCCGCGAACTGATCCTGGCTAAAGACCGCCAGGCATTCTTTGATAGTTATGAGTATGACGTAACGCCGGTATATGATTCGCGTCCGTTCTTCTTCTTTACCGACCGCTGGTCGAATTTCCGCAAGGGTCTGTATCAGTATTCCGGTAGCGGCGATACGGTATCTTCCAGCGCGCAGCATCTGCTGACACTGCTGCTGGGGCTTTCCGTTGCTGCGGTGGCTGCCTTTATCTTCCTGCCGATGATGCTGTTTCCGGCACGCTTCCCATCTACCAAGGAACTGCGTCCGAACCTGCTGTTCTGTCTGTGTGTAGGTCTTGGCTATATCATCGTGGAAATCTCCATGATCAATAAGTTCGTGGTCTATCTTGGCCAGCCAGTCTATTCACTGACCGTGGTGATTTTCTCATTCCTGATCTCGAGCAGCCTGGGCAGTCAGTTCAGCCAGCGTTTCTCCTTTGATTCACTGCGTGGCCGTGTGCTTGCCGTGCTTGCAATGGTGGCGGTGGTAGTGGCCATCTACTCGCAGCTGGTGCCGATGATTACCCATATGACGCTGGGTCTTCAGACCAGCGCTAAGCTGTTCATTGTGGTGGGGCTTATCCTGCCGCTGGGTTTCCTGATGGGCATGCCTTTCCCAAGCGTGCTGCGCATTACGTCGCAGACACAGAATCATGGGCAGAATCAGGGGATTGAATGGGCATGGGCGCTTAATTCCGCCGGTACGGTATTTGGCTCGGTGCTTGCCATATTTGTGGCGGTGCATCTGGGTATGACCTGGTCGATGATGTCAGGCCTTGCCGCCTATATACTGGCGCTGTTGACGCTGCTGCGCATTAAAACCAAGGCCTAGGCAGCTTTCGGATCTTCACCATCGCTTAAACCGCGTCCGCGCCCTTCGATGATCTTACGCAGTTCCATGGCATCGTAATTGATGGAGGCATGGTCGATTGCGTCCATCAGCACAGAGCGTTCCGGCTGGCTATCAACGAATTGATGCATCGGGCGCTTGCCGGTGACAACTTCGTCAGCAAGCGAGAATACCTGCATGCCGCGGGCGGCATTGCGCATATGCAGTTCTGTATCGGCAAAGGATAATTCCTCAGAACTGGCCAGGGCAACCATGGATGCTTCCAGGGCGCGCATGTTTTTTTCACATTTTTCAGTGTCTTCATACAGCCGCAGTATTTTTCTTGGAGTCGTATGGGCGAGGGCAGCATGTTTTTCAACAAACTCACCATTTTCCTTCAGAAAGTCCTCATTATTATACTGCTTCACAAAATGGGCCGCCTCACTCAGATACATATTGGCAATTGTCAGCACGTCCCGGTTGGTAACGGGGCGGCCTGGCGTATCGGCAAATAATTCCGGCCAGAACTGGCGTATATCGTCCTGCAGCTTTTTACCGTAATCTTCATCTTCATCCGAGACGGGTTCTTGCATCCATTCACGGATTTTTTCACGGATCTTGTTAATTTTGTTGCTATCCGGCATAATAAACTCCTTGGGCACTCTTGACGGCGCTCTATATAATATTAGATATATAAGCCATAGGGTGATGCTGCAAGCGTAGCGGCGTAGATACGGCTCCTTACAAAGCCAACCCACCCATTTAAATACGAAACAATAGATTGTTTATTATATATAATATGAAGATTTTTACATCAGGCAAATACGTTCTTTTATCCGCAGCGCTACTATTGAGCGCCATCGGCTTTACCGGCGCACGCAGCGCCCATGCGGCAGGCTCTGAGCATGTGTCCATGCCCGATGCGCAGGCGCTGCAACCTTCTGAAAAAGCAAAACATGATTTTGTAAACCATATGGCGCAGGACGCCATTAGCATCCTGTACGACCAGAACCGAAGCTTTGATCACCGTAAAACAACGCTGGAGAATGCCTTTATCAGCGTGGTGGACGTGCCATTCATTGCCCGCTTTGTCCTGGGACGTAACTGGAATGCGGCCACGCCTGAACAGCGCGAGCGTTACACGACGCTGTACCGCCGTTATCTGACCAAAACCTATATTTCCAATTTCAGCGAACATCCCGATAAGAAAATCCGTGATATTAAAGTGCGCTATATCGGTGAGACAGCGAATGAGAAATATAATGTGCGCACGGAACTGGTATTACTCAATGGCAATACTGTAAAAGTGGACTATGTCGTGCGCGACAAAAATGACCGCTACAACGTGATCGATATTGCAGTCGAAGGCATCAGCCTGCTTTCCAGCCATCGTCATTCGCTTGGGCAGCTTGCCTCTGAAAAGGGCGTAGATGCAGTGATTGCGCGCCTCGAAGAAATGATGAAAACCAAATCCTTCGCGCTGGCTGACCCGAACGCCTAAAGTGGCGTTAGCCCGCTTTGCGGGCGCTGCCATCCATGCTGGCGCGCAGGCGCTCATCAAGCTTATCCATGAACTGGCCCGTCGTAAGCCAAGGCTGCGTATCGCTGATAAGCACGGCTAAATCCTTAGTCATGAATCCGGCTTCTACCGTTTCCACACAGGTCTGTTCCAGCTTTAGGGCAAACTCGGCCACTTCCGGCGTATTGTCGAATTTAGCGCGATAAGCCAGCCCGCGCGTCCATGCAAAGATGGAAGCAATCGGGTTGGTAGAGGTTTCCTTGCCCTGCTGGTGCTGGCGGTAATGGCGTGTCACGGTTCCATGCGCCGCTTCAGCCTCAATGATCTTTCCGTCGGGTGTCATCAGCACCGAGGTCATCAGGCCTAGCGACCCAAAGCCTTGTGCTACCGTGTCGGACTGCACGTCGCCATCATAGTTTTTGCATGCCCACAGGAAGCCGCCTGGCCATTTAAGTGCCATAGCGACCATATCGTCAATCAGGCGGTGTTCGTAGGTCAGGCCAAGCTTGGTAAACTCAGCGGCAAATTCCTTATCGTATATCTCCTGGAAAATATCCTTAAACCGCCCGTCATACACTTTAAGAATGGTGTTCTTGGTGGAAAGGAATACCGGGTATTTGCGAAGCAGCGCGTAGTTAAAGGAAGCGCGTGCAAATCCGCGTATGGATTCGTCAAGGTTATACATGCCCATGGCAATGCCTGCCGATGGTGCGTCGAATACTTCATATTCCACCGGTTTTCCGCCGTCTTTCGGGGTAAATACCATGGTCAGCTTGCCCGCGCCCGGGAAGATAAAATCGGTAGCGCGATACTGGTCGCCAAAAGCATGACGGCCAATCACAATAGGCTGCGTCCAGCCCGGAACCAGGCGAGGGACGTTGCTGCAGATAATGGGCTCGCGAAATACCGTGCCGTCGAGCACGTTACGGATCGTACCGTTAGGTGATTTCCACATTTTCTTAAGGCCGAATTCTTTAACGCGCGCTTCATCTGGTGTGATGGTCGCGCATTTGACGCCTACGCCATACTGCTTAATGGCATTGGCAGCATCGACGGTGATCTTGTCGTCGGTGGCGTCCCTGCTCTCAATCGACAGGTCAAAATATTTCAGGTCAATATCGAGATAAGGCAGGATCAGCTTGTCTTTGATCATCTTCCAGATGATACGGGTCATTTCATCGCCGTCGATTTCAACCAGCGGTGTTTTTACTTTGATTTTCGCCATGAGAGCCTCCCACGTAAATGTGCCCACGTAAATGTGATGTTACATCTCTACACCCAAATCATTTCAGACTCAATGAGAAGCAGTGGGGGGAGAAGCCATTATGGAAGGTGTTGTGCCATTTCGTTCAAGCAGTTCAGCAATCTTGGAGGCCAGCTGCATTTTGCGGAAGGGCTTGCTGATCAGATGCACGTTTTCATTGAGCAGGCCGCTGCTCTGAAGCGCTTGTTCAGCGTAGCCGGAGTTAAAGAGCACCTTGAGTCCGGGGCTGTGCGCAACGGCTTGCTTGGCGAGTGCAGGGCCATTCAGTTCGCCCGGCAGCATGACATCGGATATCAGCAGTTCAATATCCCCGCGCTGCCTGATGATACGCATGGCCTCATCCCCTGAACTGGCAGTCAATGCGCGGTAGCCAATACTCTCGATCATGGCGGATGTAATTTTGAGCACATCGGCATTATCTTCCACCACCAGTACCAGCCGCGATTTGTCAGCTTTTATAGGTTGGGGCATCTTCCGGTTTGCTTCTGTGGCCTGCGTGGCCTGCTGGGCGCGTGGAAGGTAGATTTTGACGCTCGTTCCAAAGCCCGGCTCGCTGTAAAGTTTTATATGCCCGTTACTCTGTTTCACAAAGCCATACACCATGCTCAGGCCAAGACCTGTGCCTTTGCCCACTTCCTTGGTAGTAAAGAACGGTTCAAATGCCTTTGCCATGACATTGGCATCCATGCCGGTACCGGTATCGCTAATAGCAAGCATCACATAGTCGCCTGCGCTAATATCAAAATGGTTTTCAATGTAATGCTGGTCAAAGGTAACATTGGATGTTTCAAACATCAGCTTACCGCCTTCTGGCATGGCATCACGCGCATTGACCGAAAGATTGATCAGCGCATTTTGTAGCTGGTTGGAATCGACATATACATTCCATACATCTGCACTTAATGAATATGAGGTTTCCACGCGTTCACCCAGCATATGCCGGATAAAGGTGGTGAAATAAAACACCAGGTCGTTAAGGGAAATCACTTGCGGCATTAGGGTCTGTTTGCGGCCAAATGCAAGCAGCTGCTGCGTAAGTTCGGAGCCATGTTCTGCGGCGGCAATGCTGGGCCCGATAAATTCGTGCAAAGGGTCGCCCGCCGGCAGCCGTTCATGCATGAAATCCAGGTTTCCCAGGATAATGGCAAGCAGGTTGTTGAAGTCATGCGCAATACCGCCTGTCAGCTGGCCTATAGCCTCCATGCGCTGGGATTGACGCAATTGCTCGCGTGCCCTTTCAGCTTCTTTACGCTCCGTGATGTCGCGGATAATGCCGACGAATGCATATTCTTCCCCCGCATGCGTTTCGCCTACCGCCAGTTCCATGGGAAAGGTAGAGCCATCTTTGCGCTTGCCAATAACTTCGCGGCCAATGCCGATGACCTTTGCCTTGCCGGTCTTTTTGAAGTTGTCGATATAGCTGTCATGGGCGCTGTGATAGGGATCGGGCATCAATATGCTGACATTCTTACCGATCACCTCATGCGGTTCATATCCAAACAAGGTGATACAGGCCTTATTGTAGGAATGGATCAGCCCCTGGCCATTGATGGTGATAACGCCGTCGATAATGGTTTCAAGCAAACTATACAATCTGCTTTCGCTGGTAAACAGGCGTACTTCTGTTTCGCTTTTCCCGGCTATATCACGAGCTATAACGCCAAAGCCTGTTATGTTTAGCTGCCCGTCGCGCAGGACATGGAAAAAGCTGCTGGCAAAAAAGCGCGACCCATCTTTATGCATGCGATAGCCTGATTCCTGGTGCTCACCATGCAGGGAAATAATCTGTAGCAGTGTATCGTGCTTGTGCGCGACAGGATCTGCGGGTGGATAATAATGGGAAAAATGCCTGCCAATCGTTTCGGATGCCTTCCAGCCGGTCATGCGCTCTGCGCCTTTATTCCAGCTGCGTATCATGCCATGGCCATCAAGCATGAATACGGCGTATTCACTGATAGCGTCTATAAATTGCTGCCAGGCGGGAACCGACGCTTTAGGATTCACACAATGCTGCCTGTTTTTGGGATATGAACGGGTATGGAATTAGGTAGTGAAGCCAGTGATTCCCTGGTTTCCTGCAGCAGCTTGCGCATTGGGTCTACACGAAAAGGCTTTGACATGTTTGCCACCATCATAAGGCCCAGTGCCTTGCCGAGTGTTTCGGCTATGCGGCGCGACAAGGCTTCGCTGCCGCTCAGAATAATAATATGGGCTTTACTGAACTGGCGATGCAGGAACTGCAATACCTCGAGCCCGTCCATATCCGGCATTACAATATCGAGTATGATGACATCGGGTTGAAAATCGAGATATGTACGCTCGATCATTTTGAGGCCGCTGGCCGTTGTTGCAGTGAAGCCTTCTTCGGTGGCAATACGTGAAATCATTGAAGCGATTTGTTCTTCGTCCTCAATAACGAGCAGGCGCGGCTTATGCATATCACTTCCCCATGACGTTCTTATTTATTTAAATAATACACGTATTAATGGAGTGATGGTTAATAGGTTCTATAAATGGTAAGCCATTATATAGTATAACTATATGTAACTTATTGGATAAGTATATGTTTCTGGGTTTGTCCATATTATCCCGATAGATAAAACAACCTTTGGTTGCGTAAGAATGGGTGCGAAATCCTTATGGTTTTCTTATGATTTCATGTTCAACCGCATATAGATGGCTTAGCGCAGACGGGGGTATGATGAAATTATAGTCACACAGGAATTGTTTATATGGACGAAATATCAACACTGCCGCGTACCGCTTCACGGATGGAATATGTGCCTTCTGCTGCGTTCCTGCATAATGGCCTGGGTAATGGTGCAAACCATGCCATGCCATTTTGGATGCAGCTGGTACAGAAACCAAAACCCTCGAAGGCTAATACGCGTAGTTTCTATGAGGTGCTGGCGGAAGAGGAAAAACACAACGAACCTTCGCCATCTCAAAAAGACTTCGATGCGCGCAATGTCGCTGCCTATTATATGGAATTAAGTGCTCCCTGACCCTTTGTACCATTGGTACGCCTCTCCCCCAAAATTGTTAATTCTGTGGGAGAGGCTTTTTTTTGCTCAAAAGGAAGGGTATGTGTTTTAAGCGACCTTGGTTTTTTTCATCTGGTCAAAGGCGGTCCATACGCCTTCTTCGCCATGCCACTGGCCTTTGGTTGCCGCTTTGGAATATTCAGTGGAGCGCGCCTCAAAGAAGTTTGCATGTTCCACGCCATTTAAGATAGCCGTCAGCCAGGGCAGCGGGTGCTCCTTGGTCTGGGTATATTCACCGGCGCTGCCTGTGAAGTAACCATATACTGGTGTCAGCTTCAGCTGGGTCAGGCGCCAGTCGCAGATATAGCGGATATAGGCTTTAATATCGTTCTGGTTCATGCCTTGAACTTCACCCAGTTCAAATGCCAGTTCGATGAATTTATCTTCCAGGCCCACCATGGTGGTGCCGACATCGGTGATGTCGTCGGCAACGGCCTTGGTCACGGCGCCCGTTTCGCGTTCCCATTCATGGTACAGGCGGATAACCGATTCGCAGTGCAGGGATTCATCACGCACCGACCAGGATACGATCTGCCCCATGCCCTTCATCTTATTGAAGCGTGGGAAGTTCATAAGCATCGCAAAGCTGGCAAACAGCGACATGCCTTCGGTAAATGCGCCGAACATGGCAAGGGTGCGCGCTACGTCGCCGCAGGTCTGGGTACCGAAGCTATGCATGTAATCGGCCTTGGCGCGCATCGAATCGTAATCGCGGAAGGCGGCGAATTCCGTTTTGGGCATACCAAGGGTTTTGAGCAGCAGCGCATACGCATCGATATGTACCGTTTCCATATTGGTAAATGCAGCCATCATCATCTGGATTTCCAGCGGCTGGAAAATCGGGATATAGCGCTTGAAATAATTGTCGCTTACTTCCACGTCCGACTGGGTAAAGAAGCGGAAAATCTGCGTAAGCAGGTTGCGGTCGCCTTCGGAAAGGCGCGAGCCCTGCCAGTCTTTAATGTCTTCGCCCAGCGGTACTTCTTCACCCATCCAGTGAATCTGCTGCTGGCGTTTCCATGCCGAATACGCCCATGGATAACGGTCAACGTCATAGGCGCCTGATGGTTCGAGCAGGCTGATAAGACCTTTTCCCTGCAGTTCAAACGGATTCTGGTCAGCGTAGTTGGTATTGTTCATGTGTATTTTCCCTTCATGTCATCCCGCCGTAAGCCGGGATCTATAGTGAATCAAACGTAGATTCCGGCCTTCGCCGGAATGACACTACGGATGTTATTGGCAGGCGAGGCATTCTTCATAGTCGGTGCGGTTGGCCTGAACTTCTTCCACCTTGTCCGCTTTTTTCTCGCCGCCTGCATATTCTGCACGCTGAATGGATTTACTGCGGCAGTAATAAAGGCTCTTTACGCCTTTTTCCCACGCGGTCCAATGCAGCATCAGCAGGTCCCATTTATCAATATCGGCAGGCAGGAACACGTTGATGGACTGGCCCTGGCAGATATATGGCGCACGGTCACCGGCAAATTCAATCACCCAGCGCTGGTCGATTTCAAACGCGGTTTTAAACGTGTCTTTCTCGTCCTGTGACAAGGCGTCGATATGTTGCACCGAACCTTCATGTTCTAATATGCTCTGCCATACCGCATCGGTATCCAGGCCTTTTTCTTCCAATATCTTTTTCAGATGGATGTTCTTGACCGCAAAATTCCCCGACAAGGTTTTATGCGTATAGATATTGGCCGGTATTGGCTCGATGCATGCCGAGGTGCCGCCACAAATGATGCTGATGGAAGCCGTCGGAGCGAGTGCCATCTTATGCGAGAAGCGCGCCTTGATGCCGCGTTCTTCGGCGTCCGGACAAGCCCCGCGTTCTTCGGCCAGCTGTACCGACGCCGCGTCAGACGCGCGGCGGATATGGCGGAACATGCGCATATTGGCCGACTTGGCCATGGCGCTTTCAAACGGAATGCCTTTGGATTGCAGGTAAGAATGGAAACCCATTAGACCTAAACCTACCGAGCGTTCACGCATGGCCGAATATTTAGCGCGCGCCATGCCGTCCGGGGCGTTATCGATAAAGTCCTGCAGCACGTTATCCAGGAAGCGCAGCACGTCTTCAATGATCATTGGATGCTCGTTCCACTCATCCCATTTTTCTACATTCATGGAAGACAGGCAGCACACGGCGGTACGGTCTTTACCCAGATGGTCAGGGCCGGTAGCCAGCAGGATCTCGCTGCACAGGTTGCTCATGCGCACTTTGAGGCCAAGTTCCCTCTGATGCTTTGGCATCGCCTTGTTCGCAGTATCAATATAGATGATGTATGGCTCGCCGGTCTGCAGGCGCATTTCCACCACTTTCTGGAACAGCTGGCGGGCATTGACCGTGCGTATTACCTTATCGGTATGCGGGCTGCGCAGGCCAAATTCCGCATCGTCACGTACCGCTTCCATGAATTCATCGGTGATGTTGATGCCGTGATGCAGGTTCAGGCTCTTGCGGTTGAAATCGCCCGATGGTTTGCGTAGTTCCAGGAATTCTTCGATTTCCGGGTGGTGGATGTCGATATATACGGCAGCCGAACCACGGCGCAGGCTTCCCTGGCTGATCGCAAGGGTCAGCGAATCCATCACGCGGATGAACGGAATGATGCCCGAGGTTTTACCTGCGCGGCCAATTGATTCGCCAACCGAGCGCACAAAGCCCCAGTAGGTTCCGATACCGCCGCCATTGGATGCCAGCAGCACGTTTTCGTTCCAGGTGGATACGATTCCGTCCAGGCTGTCACCTACGGTGTTCAGGAAGCAGGAAATAGGCAGGCCGCGTTTAGCGCCGCCGTTGGAGAGAATAGGGGTGGACGGCATGAACCACAGGTTCGATATATAATCATAGAGGCGCTGGGCATGGGCTACATCGTCGGCATAAGCGCATGCAACGCGCGCGAACATATCCTGGTAGGATTCGTCGGTCAGCAGATAGCGATCATCGAGCGTCGCCTTACCGAAATCGGTCAGCAACGCATCGCGCGAGCGATCAAGCGTAATGGATGACACGGGAATTTTTGGTTTTACCGGTGGCTGTGCCGACTTACGGTAGAGTTCTTTTTGTTCCTGCGTTTCTGGAAATTGTACAATTTTACGCGTTGGATCAAAATAGATCAGATTGCCGTGTTGGTCGAAATCATATGCGTTTGTCAGCATAGCACTTTTTCACCGTCTTTTAGGGACAAAAATAGCGTTAGCAAAATCGGCTATGACGCCGGTGCTTTATTTACGCTTTCATGTCCAATGTTACATCATTTGTCGATGGCGTCCTCCCTTATTTTCCACATGATTTTGTAGATATTGGCTGCCGTCGACACTAGATATAGTGAATGAAGCGAAATCGAAAGTCAAAAACAAATTTGCATAAAAACAAGACAAGGAATCTCCTCGTGATGCATTTATTTTATCTTCCGTCAACCCTTCCATTGCATCCTAAATATAGTAGAAATGTGACATGCAATTTTGTGCGAGGTGAAAAATAAATGTCCTACATTAGTACAATCCATGAAAGCGAATGGACCTACCCGCAGCCCAAGGCAAACACGAGCGGCCTGCTGAATGTGTCGCAGTTACCTGCGCATAGCATCTATTGGGAAGAGTATGGTAACCCGAAAGGTGAGCCTGTACTGTTTATACATGGCGGGCCGGGTGGCGGCACGGCTCCGGTTATGGCGCGGTTTTTTGATCCGAAGCGCTACCGTATAATCCTGTTTGATCAGCGCGGCTGCGGTAAAAGCGTTCCAAGCGCAGCAGAGGATGACCCGCTTCCGGCGCTGGCAGATAACAGTACGCCGCACCTGATTGGTGATATTATACAGCTGCGTGCGCATTTGAACATCAGCGGCAAGATGCACGTATTTGGCGGCAGCTGGGGAAGCACCCTTGCGCTGGCCTATGCTATTGCCCATCCCGAAACGGTGGCGACGCTTATTCTGCGCGGTATCTTTTTATGCCGGCGCAAGGATCTGGATTTTTTCTATCAGGGTAATGCTGCCTATTATGCCGATGCGCCAGGTGACACCCGCCTGCCGGGAACCTATTTATGTTATCCTGAAGCGTGGAAGTCTTATGTAGAAGTGATACCGCCCACGCAGCGCAGCGATATGATCAAAGCCTATGCACGGCGCTTTGCCATGCAGGCAGGTAGCGATCAGGATAAAGCCTATGCAACCGAAGTGGCTACAGCCTGGTCGGTGTGGGAGGGGGTGACCAGCTACCTCGCCCCCGACAGCAGCGATCATCAGAAATTTGCTGATCCGGTTTTTGCCCGCGCCTTTGCCCGTATCGAGAACCATTACTTTATGAATGGTGCATTCCTCGGTGGCAGCGGTGAGGAAAACCGCAATCAGGATTACCTGCTCTCTCATATAATGCGCATTAAGGACATCCCGGTCGCGATTGTGCATGGACGCTATGATCTGGTCTGCCCGCTCTTTCAGGCCGAAGAGCTGGTAAGTGCGCTGCGCAATGCAGGCAACACAGCGATTGATTACCGCATCACTGCCGCGTCGCATAGTATGATGGAGCGCGAGAACGCCTTAGCGCTGGTTAATATTATGGATAACCTGCCTGCGTTA
Organism: Alphaproteobacteria bacterium; assembly: GCA_020050695.1. GTDB lineage: Bacteria > Pseudomonadota > Alphaproteobacteria > Rickettsiales > SXRF01 > JAGVKI01. Next base: position 13,581 of record JAGVKI010000321.1, read on the forward strand.
TCGTAACCTTACTGCTTTAACTCTTTGCGTAATTGCCCAATTACCCTTATAAAACATATCAACACCACTTTATATAAGGACACACTTGATGCGTACCAAGCATGTACTGACCGCTGACGATGCCCAGAAAATTATCACTGCGTGCAAGGCAAAGGCCAAATCCAAGAAGTGTAACGTTACCATCGCGGTAGTGGATGAAGCGGGTTACCTGTTACATCTGGAACGTATGGACGGCGCGCCGCTGCATAGCGCCAAAGTGGCGGAAGGCAAGGCAAAAGCTGCGGCACTGGGCCGCGTTCCTACCAAGATGATTGAAGAAACCATCAAGGAACGTCCCGCGATGCTGACCTTCCCTGACCGCCTTGGCGTGCAGGGTGGCATACCGCTAAAGTACAAAGAAGAATATGTCGGCGGTGTAGGCGTATCGGGCGTTAAGTCCCATGAAGACGAAGAGATCGCGCTGGCAGGAGCTACCTGGCTTTCGTAAGAGGCGTGTAACGCTTGCCATATACCCAGCCTATATACCCCGGCGGCGTAAAAAAACATGATTCCGACAGTGTTTTTGGCTGTATATTGAACTAAATCCATATATAACAACGGATTGCACGATTGCCACAGCCAATCGGCTATGTGTGTGAATTAACTAAAAATTCTTAATCTTAACACCCTAAATTAACCAAGATAAGTAAAGATGGTAAGCGGTTAACCATAGGTTGGCCGCGGCTTCAGCAACTTTGCATGCCTTGTTGGCATGAAAGACAGATCCGTGGCCCGCTGACTACAGGACGTTAAAAAGATAATATGAATAGCATAACGGAAAAACGTAGGCGATCGCCGCGCATCCGAAACCTGATCGGTTTCAGCGCGATGATTATGCTTTTGTTTTGCGTGATCGTCGTCTACCAGGGCTCGCGTGCCTATAAGCAGGCCATTTTGGAAGGCGAGCAGACTGCCCTTCGCCTCTCGCATATTCTGGCTGACCATGTGGAACTGACCTTCCTTGGCGTAGACCTCAGCTTGCGCCGCGCGATTGAGCGTCAGTACTTCAATTCGCTGTTTGGCAATAACCTGCCCGAATACACGGAACAGAATTTCAAGATATGGCTGAACGAGACCCCGCAGATCGTAGCGCTTGCGCTGATCAACGAGGACGGACTGGTCGAAGTCGCCGCGCACAAGAAAAACCATGACCACTGGCTGGACTACCATAAGACGCTGGTTGGCCAGAAGCTGTTTGAGCATATGCGCGAATCCGACGACACGTTCGTGTTTATCGGTAAGCATTATACGGAGGATGGTCACTCCCTTATTATTATGAGCCGCCGCTATAATAAACTGAACGGTGAGTTCGGCGGTATTGTGGTGGCTGCCATCAACCCAAACTATTTTATCAGCTTCTATAATTCGA
>JAGVKI010000326.1 GCA_020050695.1 Alphaproteobacteria bacterium
ATCACCCTTTGGCGTAAAGCAGAACACCTGGTCGTTATACATTTCCAGCTTGGTGTTTTCGAGAAACTCTTCCGCGTTGGACGACTTCTCCAGAATTTCCAGCAGTTCGCGTATCCAGCGGAATTGCTTGCCGTCGCGCACGGCGCCATTGGCTTTTGCTGTGCTGCCTTTTTGCTTATATGCCCAGTGGGCGGCAAGACCGTATTCACCGATCTCGTGCATTTCCTTGCTGCGGATCTGGATTTCAATACGCTGCTGGCCAGGGCCCATAATCGCGGTGTGCAGCGACTGGTAGCCGTTGGATTTAGGCGTAGAGATATAGTCCTTGAAGCGGCCCGGAATGGTGTGCCACTCAGCATGGATAACGCCAAGCGCCTGGTAGCAGCTGGGGATGTCGTCCACAATAATGCGAAAGGCGATGATGTCGGACAGCTGCTCAAATTCAATGTTCTTGCTTTCCATCTTTTTCCAGATGGAAAACGGCATTTTTTCGCGGCCTGAGATATTGACGTTGGCTATATCAGCGTCTTCAAGCTTTTTACGGATGATGCCGATGGTTTTTTCCAGTTCCGCCTGACCGGTTTCACGCAGGTAGTTAAGGCGTGTAACGATGGATGCGCGGGCTTCCGGGTAGAGTTCGGCAAACGCCAGATCCTGCAGTTCGTCTTTGAGGTTACGCATGCCGATACGCTCGGCCAGCGGCGCATAAATTTCGGCTGTTTCGCGGGCGATACGCTGACGCTTTTCAGGCTTTTTGATGTATTTGAGCGTTTCCATGTTGTGCAGGCGGTCTGCCAGCTTGACCAGCAGCACACGCAAATCTTCCGACATGGCGATAAGCAGTTTACGGAAATTTTCAGCCTGGTTGATGTTTTCAGACTTGCCTTCGAGGCGTGACAGCTTGGTTACCCCGTCTACCAGCCCGCGTACTTCCTTGCCGAAGGTGGCTTCAATATCGTCCAGCGTCACTTCAGTGTCTTCCACCGTGTCATGTAGCAGGGCGGTGACAATAGAGGCCGCATCCAGCTTATACTGGGTCAGCTTATAGGCCACTTCCACCGGATGTGAAAAATAGGGGTCGCCTGATGCGCGTTTCTGCGCACCATGGGCTTTCATGGCAAATACATAGGCTCGGTTTATCAGGTCTTCGTCGGCGTCCGGGTCATAGGACTTGACCTTCTCAACCAGTTCATACTGGCGGATCATGGGGTATTTCTATCAATTCTTCTAAGGGGTTGCACCATGGCGCCATTCTACTCGAATGCGCGTGCCGTGAGAAGTGCTTTTCCGTAAAAACCCGCCTGTGTACCGGGATATAACCCCAATAAGGCAGGATAGGGGGCTAAAGGGGTTAAATTTCGTTCATAAATACCCCCTCAAGGATGCGAATTTTCAGGGTTTTTTAACAATTTCACTTAACGCTTTCTTAAGGTGCTCAGCCTAAGATTAAGCCAGTAAAATAAGGGAAAACCATGTCCGGACGCACTGTCATTATTCTGATCCTGGGGATTTTAGTCGCCTTCACTGCGGTGGTGATGAAAAACCGTATGGCGCAGGCTCCTGCTCCTGTAGCTGCGGCCCCTGTGGCGGTTGGCAAAGTCCTGGTTGCCAAGCGTGACATCCTGCAAGGCGGCTTTGTGCAGCAGGCGGATGTGGAATGGAAAGACATGGGTGATGCCATTTCCCAGAACCCTACTTACATCCATGAGGGCGCTGCCCCGATAGAAAGCTATAATGGCGCTGTTGTGCGCCGCACCCTGCGCACGGGCGATCCTATTCCGCAAAATGCCATTACGCGCGCTGGTGATGGGGGCTTCATGTCCGCTGTACTTGAACCGGGCATGCGCGCTGTTTCCATTTCCGTCAATCCTACTTCGGGTAATGCCGGTTTTATTTCCCCGGGTGATCGCGTCGACCTGATCGTAACGCACCGTATCCGTGCCAGTGGCAATGAAGCTAATGATACGGTGGTAAGCGAAACCTTCGTCAATGATTGCCGTGTGGTGGCTATCGACCAGATGCTCGATAACCCTGAAAATAAAGCGGTGCTGGCGAAAACAGTCACCGTTGAAGTAACGCCCGCGCAGGCCGCACAGGTAGCTGTTGCCGCAGAAATGGGCAAGATTTCCATGGCGCTTCGCAGTTTATCTGCCACTGACGCCAAGACAGAGACCAAGTCTGCCGCTGAAGGCGGATTCATGCGTGACAGCGACATAAGCCGCATGCTCGATAAGGGCGGTGCCGGTATGCGCGTGCAGGTGATTCGCGGTGATAAAACTGAAAACATTGATTTTGACCGGAGGGTGGAATGATCTCAGCCATTCCATATACGCAGACTACGCGCGGTTACCGCGCTATTTTCGTTTATATGGTATTATTCCTGCTGGCGGCCATGTCGGCAGCCCTTGCTGACGCAAATATCACCGTAGAACTTAACAAGGGAGCAATGGTGAAGCTTTCGCGCCCGGCCAGTTCGGTGGTGATTGCCGATCCTGCGATTGCTGACGTGCAGGTTGTATCGCCAAAACTGATATTCGTGCATGGCAGGCGCGTAGGGGAAACCAGCCTTTATGCCGTAGATGCCCAGGATGATCCGATTATAACCTCCGTGGTGCAGGTTACCCATAACCTCTCCAGCCTGGAGGAAACCATCAAGCGCGTCGTGCCGGATGCGGACGTATCGTTCCGCACCGCCGATAATGGGCTGGTAATGGAAGGCTTTGCCGCGTCCGCAGATGAGGCGCAAAAAATTCAAAGCGTCGCGGCTAATTATATTGGTGCCAATGAGCGCATTGTAAACATGATCAAGACCAATGGCTCTGACCAGGTAATGCTCAAGGTCAAGCTGGTGGAAATGTCGCGCACCGACCTTAAGCGCTTTGGCGTGAATTTGCAGAATGTAACCTCCAATGGCAACTTCGCATGGCAGGTGCTGCAGGGTAATGACATTCTCTTTAATACGGCAGATCCAACGGTGCAGGCCTTTAGCACCTTTGACAGTGTATTATCGCGCGGCGCCAATACCGATTCTAATTTCCTGCTGCGTTATAAAGATACGGCGGCGCTGCTTGAGGCGCTTGAATCGCAGGGTCTTGCCCATGTACTGGCAGAGCCGAGCCTGACCACTACCTCCGGACAGCCGGCAAGCTTCCTTGCAGGCGGCCAGTTCCCGCTGCCGATTTTCGGCCAGAATAATACGGTGGCATTGCAGTACCAGACCTTTGGTGTCGGGCTTAATTTCACACCAGTCGTATTGTCACAAGACCGCATCAGCTTGGCCGTTGCGCCAGAAGTCAGTACGCTGAACTTCAATAACCCGATTCAGGTCTCGGGCATTACTTACCCGATTCTGGAAACGCGCCGTGCTTCTGCCACGGTTGAACTCGGTAGCGGTGACAGCTTTG
>JAGVKI010000136.1 GCA_020050695.1 Alphaproteobacteria bacterium
ACGCGTAGAGCAGCTGATGGGCCGCAAACCCGAGCACCGCTTCGCTTTCATCCAGGAACAGACAGCCCAGCACGGCAATGCATTGCTTGAAAACTTAGATGTTTAAATAGTTAAAACAATATGTTATAATCTTATCTCTATTTTCGCCTACTACATTCAACAAACCAGGAGAAATCAAGATGGATTCAGACAGCAGAATTGAAAAAAAGATTGATACCGTAATCAACCTTCTGGTTGGCATTTTAGGCTCCGTAATGGCAACCGCCGCGCTTTTCGTTGGCGAAGGCTATTCTTCAGATAAGAGCAGCCATCTTTCCGTATTTCTGGCAGCGCTTGCGTTCTTCGCAACGACCTTCTTCGTAAAAAGAATGCTGCGCCATATCTAATACGCGCGTTTACGTGCAATTCTCAAAAAAGGCGGGCCATGTGGGCCTGCCTTTTTTATTGCTGCCTGATTTGTTTTAAATGGTGTAAGCGCAGCAATACCTCCTGAACAGGGCCCCACCGTTTAACGGGTGGGAGGAGGTATTGATTTACTGCTTACTTCTTACGATAGGCCCTAGGCGTTTCCGATTCGGGGATCTTGTCGCGGCTCTCATAGAGCGCCCGGAATTCCGGGGTCTTGATTGCTGCGGCACGACTCTCCACCGACATGAAAACACTCGACGGCCACTTGAGTGCAAACTTCCTATCATCGAGTACCGGCATATAGAACTGGGCCGTCAGCTGCCTGTTGTCCGCGAGGAAAATCGACTGGCCGTCCGCCCGGCCGAAGCTAGGCAACTGATAGATCGTTTCATCGTACTTATTATTGGGCAACAGCGCCTCCACCCAGTATAAACGCAGATACTTCGGCTTAGGACTCGGCATGAGGAATACACCCTGTTCGCCAGGGCTAACCTCAACACTTCCCACCATGATACGTACAGGCAGTTGCTGTGGCCCTTCCGCTTTTTTACGCTTCGGAAAGGTCACCTCTTCTCCCACGAACACATCGTGATGGGGCACATCGTCTCCTGGAACCAGCACCACCGAGTTCTTCATGGTGTCGTCCGCGTAGACGAAGCCGTGGAGTTCGAACTCGAGTGTGGTGGTAGGATACTTGACCTGCCGAATTTGCTTGGGTTGCGGTTCCTCCGCGTAGGAGGGCGCAACCGAGAATGCAGCTACCACTAGGGCAGCAAATGTGATGACGCTTTTCATCTCTTCCCTTTCAGGGGAAAAGAACCACTCTCCGATGCTACCTGGCGAAATGCCAGGTCAACAAGGGAGGCAATGGCTTCAAACGCTATCTTGACGTAAGTACTGCCTGTTCTGCAGCATTACGGAAGACACAAGGTCTAACCCACCCATATTAGTTGATAAAAATTAATAAATCGAGAATAAAAATCCTGCGATCGCGCGCGCAATTATTATAAAACAAACACTTAATGCGATTCCAATATCGGGAACTGGCCTTCAAAAAGGATGTAATTGGGCATACCGGCAGCAATAGCGGCAGCAATATCGCTTTGCTTATCTCCGATCAGTATGGATTGCGCCAGATCGATGTCCCATTGCCCGGCGGCCTGAATAATCATGCCCGGTTTGGGTTTGCGGCAATTGCAGTCCTGCTTGTACTCGCCAACGCCATACTCCGGGTGATGCGGGCAGAAATAATACGCGTCCAGCGGCACGTTGTTTTCCGCAAACTGCGCAAACATCCAGTCCATCAGGGCATGGAATGTTTCTTCCGTATAGAATCCGCGCCCGATACCCGCCTGGTTGGTAATGACGATCAGCTTATAGCCCATCGCCTTCGCACTGCTGCAAAAATCGAATATCCCATCAATGAAGGTAATCTGCTCCGGTGTGTGGGCATAATTAATATCCACATTGATGACACCATCACGGTCAAGAAATACAGCCTTACTGGACATGCGCTCTCACGGGTTAGGATTTAGCGAATATATACTCCCGGCTGCATAAATTATCAGCATATAAATAACCAGGTCTTTTGTGAGTATGCAGTTGGATAAATCAAAATCTGCATTATAATGAGCACTCATCCTTCCAACCCCACATCATATCCCCCGCATCATATCCATGCCTGATTCATTCCCCATCATTGAACGAGCACGCAGCAAATCGCTGCCAATCTATCTTTTCCCTGCCAAAAGCTATGCGGCCTGGAACAAGAAACAATCCGCTGCAACGCGCAACTGGCTCGATGCCAACAGCTACAAGGCTATTCCCGGCCGCTTCTGCCTTCTGCCCGCTGCCAACGGCACACTTGCAGGCGTTGCGTACTGCCTGGACGACCATCCTACCATCTGGAGCCTTTCGCCGCTGGCCACCCAGTTGCCCGCGCAGCATTATCATATCGAAGGCAGCCTCACCGCTGACCAGGCAACGCAGACGGCACTCGGCTGGGCGCTGGCGACCTACCGTTTTGAGCGCTACAAAAAGAACAAGCAGACTACCGCGTCGCTGATTGCGCCCAAGGGCTGTGATATGGCGTATGTAAAATCATTTGCCGCATCCGTATGCTGGGCACGCGACCTCATCAATACCCCCGCTAACGACATGACGCCTGCGGCTCTTGCAAAAGAAGCCATTGATTTTGGGCGCAAACACAAGGCGCAGGTGAAGGTAATCAAGGGCGAAGAACTGCTTAAAGCCAACTACCCGATGATCTACGCCGTGGGCAAAGCCGCTGAAATCCCCCCTCACCTGGTGGATATACGCTTTGGCCGTAAAGGCGCGCCAAAAGTAACGCTGGTGGGTAAAGGCGTATGCTTCGATTCCGGCGGGCTGGATATTAAATCTGCCGGTGGCATGAAAATGATGAAAAAGGACATGGGCGGCGCGGCAAGCGTGCTGGCACTGGCCCGAACCATTGTGGAAACCGGCTTGCCGGTTCAACTGCGCGTATTGCTGCCGATTGTCGAGAACGCTATTTCCGGCAATGCCATGCGCCCGATGGATATTGTACCCACCCGCAAAGGCATCACCGTGGAAATCGGCAATACCGATGCTGAAGGCCGCCTGATATTGTGCGACGCGCTGACCGAAGCCGATGACGAACGCCCTGACCTGCTGATCGACTGCGCGACACTTACCGGCGCCGCCCGCGTAGCACTGGGTACGGAAGTCCCCGCATTCTTTACCCCCGACGACCGCCTCGCCCATCAGTTGATGGCAAGCAGCGCCGCCACCACCGATCCGCTATGGCGCCTGCCCTTATGGAAAAACTACAGAGGCCAATTAGATACGGGTAATGCGGACCTTAGCAACGATCCTGACAGTTCCTATGGCGGCGCTATTACTGCGGCCTTGTATTTACAGGAATTTGTGAGTAAAACACCCTCCTGGCTGCATGTCGACATGATGGCATGGAACTTGAGTTCCAAGCCGGGCCGCCCCCAAGGCGGTGAAGCAATGGCTATTCGAGCCCTATACGCATTGATTAAGGAAAGATTCGCCTAATGGCCCCAGTTAAAGCACACGTAAAATCTGCTGTAAAAGAAGAAAAGATCGGCTCCTCCCGCACTATTCGCGCATTGTCTTTCTGGCATGGCGTAACGTCTACGGCCCTGCGTAAAATGCCAATGGACCTTTCAGCACGCCAGACCGCTGTGCTCATGAACGTATACCTGATGCCGCCTCCGCATAGCGTCAAAAGCCTGGCGGAAGACCTGATGATTTCCAAGCCGGCCATCTGCCGCGCCATTGATGCACTGGAAAAAGCCAAACTGGTAAAACGCATCCGTGACAAGCAGGACAAACGTAACGTGCTTATCCAGCGCACCGTTAAAGGCTCGGTCTATTTAAGTGAGTTTGCCGATATTATCCTGCATATTTCGAAAGAAGCTGCGTGATCCATTGCTTTAAGAACATAAAGCAAAAAACTGATTTATATAACTTTCTACCGGCCATCTATGCAGCAAA
>JAGVKI010000263.1 GCA_020050695.1 Alphaproteobacteria bacterium
AGCGCCGCACGAAACGACGCAGGGACAGAAATTCTGCCCTTCTTGTCGATGCGGTTATGGTAGGTCGATAAAAATAGCATTTTGCGCTCAAGCTTGATTTTCCTAACTTTTTTATCCTCATCACCAGTTATTACTTTGGCCGGCTGGTATTTAATGGGATAAAATGGGATACCATGGGTATATATGGGAGATTATTGATATTTCATGGGCGCGTCAACCCTTTTATGGCCAACGGCACGCAGAGGCCTCTATAATACTGTATTAAAAAGATATTTATTAAAGTTATCCACAAAGCCCACCCCTTCTGCCAAAACCAAAACCGACCAAGCCGCTGTACTAGAATATTGTTAAACAATGATTATTGAAAACCCCATGAGTAGCCTGCCTGGCTAACGTTTTGATCACACAATGCATGAACAACCTGGCCAGGGTATAGATATGTGCCCGCGAACCCGATGAGCACTCGGCAATAAAACAATCCCTGCAAATACTGAATGGAAAACCAATAATTCATCCGTCACTGTTAGGTGCGGTGTATTGCTTTCCTACCGTATTTCATGCATTAGAGTGCGTATGCAATAATAGCAGGAACCCTGCATGGCCGAAGTAAATGCACATTATGTAGCTTATTCTACAGACCCCATGATTCGGCAGGCAGCCAGCAGCGGTGGTTTCTGCAAGGCATTTCTATTATTCCTGCTGGAAAGCGGCACCTGCGATTATGTGATCATGACGCGCATGAAAGCAGGCGCAACGTCGCCGGAATCCATCATTACCAATAGGCGCGAAGATATTCTTGCCCGGAGTAATTCAATCTATGAATACTACAACCAGGTTGCCATCCTAACGCAGCTTGATCCCGCTAGCACCTATGCCTTCATTGGTCTGCCCTGTTTTGTACGGCATATTCGCCTGGAACAGGCCAAAGGCCGTTACGGCAATATCGTGCTGGCCATGGGGCTTTTCTGTAACCAGGCCCCTTCGCATAAATTCAAACACAAGCCTATCTCGGATGCGCACCTGCCTGCTGCGGAAGTAAACGAAATAGACTATCGCTGGGGCGGACAGGATAACCGCATTATGCTTCGGCGCCGGGATGGAACCATCGATACATCGCTTGGTTTCAGGGAAGTCTGGAGCCTATATAATTCCTCAAGCTTTCAGTATGCCCTGCCGGTATGCATGAAATGCGACCTGTTTGAAGCAGACATGGCTGATATATCCATTGGCGACCCGTGGCTCACTGAGTTCGCCTCCGCCGCGCAAGGCTATACGAAAATCATCTGCCGCAGTACGCAGGCTGCATTACTGGTTCGCTCCGCCGTTGATAAAGGATATATCGTGCTGCAGAGGGAACCTACCAATACAATTGCATACCGCACTTCCATTGCAGAAAAACACTGGCGGCGGCGGCATCACAGAACAGCCAAACCCATTCTCTATATCAAAAGGCTACTGCGCCGTATCACCGGCAGCAACTGAACAAAAAAATGGCCGGAGGAAAAATCCATCCGGCCATTTGATTTTCGTAGGCGGTTTTAAGGCCGCTTCACGCTCTACTAGCGTGAATAGAATTCGATTACGAAGTTAGGCTGCATGATAACCGGATATGGCACTTCAGCCAGTTTCGGCATGCGAACGAATTTGCCTTTCAGGGCTGCATTGTCGAATTCCAGATATTCAGGAACGCTACGTTCTGGATTCTGTACGGTTTCGATAAGAACAGGAATCTGGCGGGATTTCTCACGCACTTCAACCACGTCGCCTTCTTTGATCTGCATGCTAGGAATATTTGCTTTGCGGCCGTTAACGCGTACGTGGCCATGGCTCACGAACTGACGGGCAGCAAATGGCGTAGGCACCATACCCATGCGGTATACAACGCTGTCCAGGCGGGACTCGAGCAGACCAATCAGGTTTTCACCCGTGTCACCCTTGCGGCGCAGTGCTTCTTTATAAATACGGCGGAACTGGCGCTCGGTGATGTTGCCATAATAGCCGCGCAGCTTCTGCTTTTCACGCAGCTGCGTGCCATAGTCAGACGTTTTTTTGCGCTTGGCAATACCGTGCTGGCCGGGAGCGTAGCCACGCTTGTTGAACGGGTCTTTAGCATTGCCCCAGAGGCTTACGCCCAGGCGGCGGCTAATTTTATATTTGCAATCGATACGTTTGGTCACGTCACTCTACCTAGATTATGAATTTTTATAGGGAGTGGCAATATACAGCGTAACAAACCGCTGTCAATGACAAATCATTGGGGGAATATGCGTATTATTTCGGGGAAAAAATGATTTAAAAATACTGGGTTTTTCTAGGCGCTTACGGGGCTATCGGGCGATGTTATCGCGCCATGCCGATGCTGCCCAGATCCTGAACAGGGCGACCGTCGACATCCGGCGCTTCCGGACTAACTGCCATGCCCGTTGCCCTGCCGCCACTGCGTCCTGAAAGGTAGCGCTGCGCGTGAGTGCCTTCCACTAAAGGCTGGCCCATGAGGGTTTCCTGGCCGGAAGCAGCCATCTCCATCTGCGGAGGAATCAGCCCCATTTCAGTATAGGGGTCAAGCGGGGTGATTGGTTTTTGTTCTGGTTCAGGAGACTGGCGATTGTCGCGGAATGAACCAACAATGGAACTAAGCGCATAGGCGCCGGCAGCAAGGCCGCCTACGATCAGCGCTCCCTTACCTGCTACTTTCAGACTCTTTTTTACCGTGGAACCAACAAAAGAAGCGGTAGCATTTAATGGTTTGGCGACTGTAGGCCCGACATACGTATTAAATGGTTTGGCAATAGTAGGTCCGGCAACCGCAGCAAACGGCTTATCCAGCCAATCCAAACCTGGAATGCGCATGTCTAATAAGCGGTTTCCTGTAACTAATGTCGGCATTTCAAACTTTCTTTGACTCTAAGCGATTAGCCTACCTGCGGACTTGCTTCAGCAGCCTGTTCCTTCTGGTGGGCTACCATATCCGTTTTGGTGGCGTGATGCTGATGACCAGCGCGGGCCAGCTGCTGTACATGCTTACCTTCAACGGGTGCCTGGCCCATCATCGTATTCTGTGTATGGGTATTCTGGTGATGGGTTGCAGCCTGCTGCTGTAATTCCTGCTGGATGCGCTGGACAGCAAATGCCTGGCCTTCCTGGAAACCAACCTGGTAGCCCTGCTGCAGGCCCTGGTTAGCAACCAGCGAACGCTCTTCAGCGGTAGCACGCTGGCTCGCCATCTGTTGATTCTGGTATGCAGCTTTTTCTTCGCTGATTTTATTTGCGCCATGGCCAAGACCAAGCAAACCGCCAACTGCGGCCAATGCACCGGAAATACCAAGGCCAATCGGCGTGAGCGCCAGCGCTCCACCACCTACGCCGCCAAGGCCGGCGCCTACGATAGCTGCACCAATAACTGCCGCTGTGCCTACACCCGACAGCATGACCCCGCCGATCACTGCACCCAAGATGGCTCCCATGACAGGAATTGCCAAAGCACCGACAGCAGCGCCTTTAGCTGCTTCCCAGGTGCCTGTTACCAGTTCGCTGCCTGTATTGTGATTAATCGGTTTAGCCATAAAATTATCCTGTTTTCACAAATGTTTAGTATGCATCTATGTTGCCATTATGCCACTTAGAGCCATACAAACAAGTTAAGGTTTTATTACAGGCCTTATTTTCGTAAGGATTCCTGCTAACCCTCTGCCTTTTAAGCCATCTGCCTGCCGGTACTCATGCCACGCGGCAACGAATCCGGAGACACACCCATAGCCTGCGCCTGGCGAGCCAGGTTCATACGCGACATTTCATGACGCATACCCATAGCCTCGCGGCGCTCCTGACGCATTTCATTGCGTTCGTAATTATCTACCAGCTGCTGCTTTTTCTTTTCGTTTGCTTCACCCGAGTTCAGCAAACCGCTCACAATACCAATCGCAGCGCCACCTATGGCACCAGCAATAAGGCCGCCAACAATACCGCCGGGAATAATTGCCGCCACAGCACCCAATCCTACCGCTTTAAGGGTACCACCAACAATAGTTGATGCAAGAGTGCCGCCCAGCCAGGAGCCGCCAAGACCAAGCAAACCGCCGCCAGCCGCCCCCACAAGTCCGCCTACGGCTGTACCAACACCTGGAAACAGAAGCGTTCCTGCGCCTGCCGCAATTACACCGCCAGCAATGGCACCACCTACCACACCAACACCAGAGGCCAGAGCCATACCGCCGCCAATGACGGCAAGGCCAATCAGGCCCCACTTAAGCGCGCCCATAACGGTTGATTTGACTGTTTCAGAGACACCGCTGTAATTTTTCAGTGCCGGATGCTCTGCATTTTCATCTTGTGCCATACTTGTTATCCTGTTTTTCTAATTAATGGCTGCTCTATTTATAGTCTTAAATATTACATAGTAAGGGGATTTTACCAAATTAAGCTTTTATTACTCCCCGAAATTGATTGGGTCACTTGTGTTACACAGCAAATAACCATTTGTAAAAAATATAAAAATCTATACTCCTGCGTTAGGTAAGCGACCTGCCACCACCCATTGGAAACATGCCGGGTGTACTGCCAGGATTTAGCGGATTTGACGAATCCGGGGTCATCATATTCGATACAAGCCCCTTCGATACAAGCCCTAAAACTCCACGCTTACCGGGATCATGAATATCACGACCCACGCCTTCCATAGGCGTCAGCAAATATGCAGCCTCATCAATGACAGCCACCACTTCCCTGTAGGTATCGCGCGCTTCCGCCTCACGTTTTTCAGCATCTTCACGGTCTTTGGCCTGCTGATCTTTGGCCTGCTGTTCTTCAGTCGCCTTGAGTTCATCAAGCTTTTTCAGCGCATCCTGCGCAGCCATGAGCGGGTCTGCGTTTGCAGGCATGGTGCCGAGCACCTGATTGATTTCCTGGTCACTGACGCCCTGCATACGCATTTCGTTGATCTTGCTGTCGACTTCTGCAAGCACCCCGGCTGTTTCTTTTTCTTTCGGGTTTAAATTTTCAAGGCTTTTAGAAAGACGTATCGCCTCAACCAGTGAGGTTGCGCCTGTAAGGCGGTTCCTGCCTGACATGTCACTATTGTCGGGCTGTCCGTCACCATCGGAATCGTTACGATTATCTGGGCGATTATCTGGACGCATATCTGTACGTACCTGATCGTTGCGAACCGTTTCTTCATCTGCCATAACATCATCCTGGCTATAGGTTTTCTACCTTATATCATACATGGTATGGCAAAGCGCCTCAAATGACAATTTGATGACAGAAATATATATTTAAATTCAATTGGTTATTTTTCTATTCGCTCACCATTATCGCATCGGTTTCCAATCCCACATGCGTAATAACCGTGCCTTTACACATATCAATAAGATAAGTTTCTGTTAAACCTTCTCTTTTTTCTGTGGTAATTCGCATCACCTGACCTTCCACGGTGGTTTCGATCACCATACCCTTGCCTTTAAGGTCAATCGTACCACCGGGGCATTGCGGGCCTTTGGCGGCTTCGCTCGTTTC
>JAGVKI010000276.1 GCA_020050695.1 Alphaproteobacteria bacterium
CCAGTGAACGGGTGTTATTAAAAAACTGGTTCACATAGCTGTCGATACTGTTGGTGCTGCCGGGCGCCCCCAGCATAATCTGGATACGCGCCGCATAATCACTCAACACACTGGTCAGGCCTACGCTGGAATTTTGCGTTTTGATGGCATTGTTCAGGTATTCGTCCACACGGCGTGTGACATCTTCCATCTTCACGCCAGCGCCGGTGCCATCTAAGGAAACCGATTTCTGGTTGATGATCTGGCGGCTATAGCCTGCCGTATTGGCATTAGCAATGTTCTGCGATAACACCGCCAGCGATTGCTGGTTGACGTTAAGGCCGGTGAGTGCCGTATTCAGCGTAAGGGCAAGACTCATTGTCTTCTCCTGGGGTATGCCTAAATGGTTTTATTAAGGGTGACGGACAAGGTTTCATAGGGCGCCTGCGCGGTCGTGCCGTTGCCGCCATATACCTTGCTGCGCGTGCTCTGCTTCACCACATCGGTAATCGCCTGGACGATTTTATGGTTTACCTCTTTGGCCTGCAGAAGCTTGCGGTGATTTTCTTGCAAGATGTTGTTGAACACCTCGACCACTTCCTGCAGGTCTTTGCGATCCTGCGACGGGATGGTTTCCACAAGGCCGGGATGGCGGTCAACCAGCTTACGCTGGGCTTCCAGGGCATTTACCAGAAACAATTTTTCCTGCTGCAGCGCTTCGATTTTCGCTACTTTCATTTCGCCAAGCAGGTCTACTTCTTCGGCCAGCAATTGTGCAAGCCGTGCGGTCAGCGTAATAACATCCTGTATTTTTAAATCTGTTTTTGTAGGTGATGTGGGTTCGCTACTCATATTAGTTCTCCTGTTCCTGTAATTTCAGCAGTTCGGTTTTGACATAGGATGCCACTCCGATACCGCCCGCCTGCGCGATTGCCTTGCCGTAATTTTCCGTCATCAGGCCCTTGTAGATGTCAGACGATTCCTTATCGCCAAACGCCTCTGTACCCACCGAATCACCAAACATGTGCTCAAGCATCATGCCGATGAAGAGTGATTCAAAATCCTTCGAGACTTTATCAATCTGCGACGCGCTCATGTTTTTGACAGCAGACTGGGTGCCCGCATATGAGCCACCGAGAATATTTGCTGCAACACCGGCTTCGATCATAACTACCTCGTCTGGATGTCGGCCTGGAGTGCACCAGCCGCTTTAATGGTTTGTAGTATGGTGATCAGGTCACGCGGGCCAACACCAAGGGCATTGAGGCCTGCAACCAGGTCTTTAAGGGTCGCGCCGCGCTTAAGAATCGCCAGCTGCCTTTCAGGGCTTTCGTCCACCGTCACCTTGGTCTGGGTGACTTCTGCCGTTTCCGAGCCTTCCGGTGCAAATGGGTTAGGCTGCGATACCTGCTGCTCCGATTCCACCTTTACCACCAGGTTGCCCTGGGCTACCGCTACCGTATCAATACGCACATTCTCGCCCATCACGATGGTGCCGGAGGCTTCATCAATCACAATGCGCGCCACCTGGTCGGTTTCCACCGGTAGCTTTTCAATGTCAGCAAGCAGCTGCGTTACATTATTATGGTAGATCGCCGGAATATTGAGCACCACGGTGCCCGGATCAGAAACCGTGGCAAGGCCCGGGCCAACATGCGCGTTGATCACATCTGAAATCTGCTGCGCCGTGGTAACGTCAGGATTGCGCAGCGACATTTTCAGCTGCGACATGCTGTTTAAATTAAAATCGATTTCTTTTTCGACCAGCGCACCGTTGGCAATGTAACCAGACGTTGGCACACCTTTGGTTACAGTGGTTTCACCTTTCGGGCTGGTAGCCTTAAAACCACCAATGGAAACCGAGCCTTGTGCCACCGCATACACTTCGCCATCAGCGCCATACAGCGAGGTAGCCAGTAGCGTGCCGCCGGTTAAGTCTTTTGCATCACCCATGGCGCTGATGGTCACATCCACCGGGCTGCCGTTGCGTGAAAAAGGGGGCAACAGGGCCGTTACCGTCACAGCCGCTACGTTCTTGCTCTTAAGTGATGTACCGCGCGTATTCACACCCTGACGCTCCAGAAATGCGATCAGGCTTTGTTCGGTAAAGGCGTTGTTATTGAGCTTATCACCCGTGCCGTTCAGGCCAACCACCAAGCCATAGCCCATCAGCATGTTGGGGCGGATGCCTTCAAAATTCACAATATCCTTGATACGCGCATCGGCATTAGCCGTGCTGGAAAATGACACCAGGTAAGTCCACATCAGCATGATAAAAATCAGCATGACGCAGAAAAGGCGCGCCGCCAGCAGTGCCGCGTTATGTAACTTGTCTGTGGCATTTACCGTAACCGCTTGCGCAGAAGGGAGTTCATACGTGCTTTTCCACATGACCGCTTCTTGATGGACAGGTACAGGTTGCATAGAGGTCGCCCTTGTTTTTACTAATTGTCTAACCTGTAGCGATTCCCGTGCCAATCCGGGGTAGCACGTTAACTTTTGTATTAACTATATGATTTTAATAATTTAAATTCGATCCCCCGGGTGCGTTTACCCCCCTGCTGGCAGCCAGTCGCAGGTACTCAGAAAGTCGGGCGGCATTTTTTGCCCGGCTCAATTAAATTAACGGAAAATGCCCTGGCGGGTTTACCTGCCGTTAAAGGTGCTATAGTATAGAAACTACAAGAAGGTACTTATGAAAGTTACAGGTTACGGATCGATCCGCCCGGGCAGCGGCAGTAAAAAAACCAGCAGCACGTCGTCTGCTGGCAGCTTTGCTGATATACTGGCCCTATCGGGAAGCGAAGATGCCCACGCCGCTAGCGCGCTTAGTGATGTAGGCGCTGCGTCCGCACTCTCCAACCTGCTTTCGCTTCAGGAAATATCCGAAGAAGATGTGCGCCGTAAAAAGCTTATGCAGCAAGGCGCTAACATGCTCGACACGCTCGAACAGCTTCGCCAGCAGCTATTGATGGGCACGATACCTTCTCACTTGCTTCAGGACTTAAGCCGCCAGCTTGCACTCCAAAAACAAAAAGCGGTCGACCCAAAACTCAATGACGTTATTGAGGAAATTGAACTAAGGCTGGCTGTCGAACTTGCCAAACTTGAAATGGCACAGCAGAATCAGGTTATCTAATTTCCCTTCCTCCTTCTGCAATGACATCATGAAAAAGCAAATCAGGCTCGCTTTTAGCACAGCAACCGACATTGAGGCCTACGCGTACATAGGCCGTCTTATTCGTCATCATTGGCTCAAAATACATGGAAAGAATCCCGACTGGCGCAGGCTGGCTCCAGTGCTTCCTGCCGTTGCGCATAGTGATCCGGGGCTATCGGCCAATGTACCAGTGGACATTGTCTATTCATGGGTAGACGGCACCGAACCGGAATTTGCCGCACTGCGCGAAAAATGGCGCCGACAGATGGGCGTGGAAGACCCCCAGATTGCAAGCCTAAGGCGGTTTGATGATAACTGCGAACTGAAATTATCATTACGTTCCATAGAAAAATTCGCACCATGGATAAATAATATTTACATTCTAGTCGCCAACCAGAAACCTAAGTGGCTGGATACCTCGCACCCCAAAATACATCTGGTAGACTTGGGCGATATTTACCCTAACAAGGAATGGCTCCCGGTATTTAATTCGCACGCGCTGGAATTCCAGCTGCACCATATCCCAAACCTCAGCGAGCATTTTCTTTATTCCTGTGATGACATGCTGCTCGGGCAGCCCTGCACCAAAGAAGATTTTTTCCTGTTTGACCCGTCAGGTGACCTGGCCAAGACCAAACCACGCCTTTCACTGACCAGCTACAACATCCCGTATTATTTATTCCGTAACCCTACACGCTACCGAATGGCGTGGTGTAATTTACGCGGCGTTCTCGAAAAAGAATTTCCAGGCAAACGTATCAGCTATATCCTGAACCATCATATGATGCCGATGTGCAAATCATCCATGGCCGAAACCGCCGCCGCTTATCCGCAGCTATATGCACAGGTTTCCGCATCGAGGTTCCGCTCACCCAAGGACATTCCGCCCATCGGCTTTACCACTTACCGCAGGCTGTTGCAGGATAAAGCCATTTTAGCCGATATATCCGCATGCATGTGCCATAACATGGGGGTATTCATGTCGCACATACAAGATCGCCCGGATAAGCTGTTATGCATTAATGACCAGCATGGGCTGGGAGACATTTGTGAGCGCATCCGGGGCACAGGATTCCTGGAAACGTCATCAAGCTTTGAAAAAAGCGAATAATACACATAAACCGCTGAATAACATTGCATTTAACGCCAAAATGGCTAACTGGCGCGGCCTAAATACAATATATTAGCCAAACCACAGAAAAAGAGCGGGTAAGTAACCGTTGCTTTTTGGGTGGGTTTTGGCTATACAGCCAGACTCTGTTTATTACATTTCATTAACATAAACATATGGGTTGAGGCGCACATGACAGCCAAATCGTCCAAAGGTTACCAGCCTTCCGAAAAAGAAGAATACATGAACCCCCGCCAGCTTGATTACTTCAAGCAGAAGTTAATCGCATGGCGCGAAGAGTTGCTGGCCGAGTCACAGGAAACGATCAACAACCTGAAAGAAGAAAACTGGCGCGAACCGGATTTATCCGACCGCGCATCCCTGGAAACAGAAGCAGGCGTGGAACTGCGCACCCGTAACCGTTATTTAAAGCTGATCGGCAAAATTGATTCTGCCCTCAAGCGCATTGAAGATAACACCTATGGTTACTGCGAAGAAACCGGCGAACCTATCGGTATCAAGCGCCTGGAAGCACGCCCTATCGCTACCATGACCATCGAGGCGCAGGAACGCCACGAGCGCATGGAAAAGCAGTATATCGACGAAGAATAAGCCGCTTCAGGCATTCGACTGTAAAAAGCCAGCCCCCTATCATTAAGGGCTGGCTTTTTTATTACCCGTATCTTTGTAATCTATGGCTGGGCCCCGCCGCCCGGTGTGGGAACCATGTCAGAGGGGGCGGCGTTCTTACCGTCAGCCTCATCGAGTTCCTGTATTTTCTGGAGCACATCGCGCGCAACAGGCGCTGCTGCCGAAGCGCCGCCGCCGCCATGCTCAACAATCACCGCAACGGCGTATTTGGGATTATCCACGGGGGCAAACCCAACAAAAAGCGCATGGTGGCGGTATTCCCAGGGGATGGTTTCCTGTTTTACACCGCGCTGGAAAATCTTACGCACCTGCGACGTTCCGGTTTTACCGCCCATGGCAAAGCGCGGCTCCATAATGCGCTTGCTGTAGGCCGTACCGCCCGGCTCATTGCATACCGATGACATCGCATCGCGGTTACGCTGGAGCAGTTCGGGCTTTACGTCGAGTGCTTCAAATTCAGGACGCTCTTCTCCCTGCCCTACATACAGGCGTGGCGTCACCTTTTTGCCGCTGGCCATGCGCGATGTCATCACCGCCAGCTGTAGCGGGGTAGCCAGCACATAGCCCTGCCCGATCGCGCAGTTAATGGTATCGCCGCCTGCCCAGCGCTGCTTGTAGCGCTTCATCTTCCATTCAGGGTCTGGGATAATGCCGGGGCGCTCACCCACCAGCCCAATATCATGTACATGACCGAGCCCGAATTTACGCGCCATCTGTGCATAGGAATTGATGCCGATACGTTCCGCTATCGTATAAAAATACGTATCGCATGACTGCTGTACGGCCATGTTGAAATTCACCGTGCCGTGGCCACCTTCTTTCCAGCAGTTGAATTTATGATCACCCAGATAATAATGTCCTGGGCAATAGACGCTGGTGTTCGCGTTGGTGACGCCGCTTTCCATCCCGGCAAGCCCGACAAGCATTTTAAACGTGGAACCTGGCGGGTACTGGCCTGCCGTTACCTTGTTAAGCAGCGGGCTTTTCTTATCAGCATTCAGCTGTGCCCAGTAATCGCTGGCAATGCCCTTGCTGAAGCTATCAGGATCAAACCCCGGCACCGATACCAGCGCCAGGATGTTGCCGGTATCGACTTCCATGGCGCAAATACCTGCGCTTTCCTCTTTGACTAAGCTGGCTGCGTATTCCTGCAGGCGGCTGTCGATGGTCAGGCGTATGTTCTCGCCCGGCACCGTTTCGCGCTTGCCTACTTCGCGCACCGGAACCCCGTGCACGTTCACTTCCAGCTGGCGAAGCCCGGCGGTGCCGCGCAACTGGCTTTCGAGCATTTTTTCCACGCCGTTCTTACCGATCTTAAATTCGGGAAGTCGCATGAGCGGCTGGTCATCGGCGGTCAGTTCATCTTCCGATACCGCACCCACATATCCCACCAGATGCGCGGCCTGATCACCGAATGGATAATGGCGTATCTGCCCCACATCGATATTGACGCCTGCCAGTTCCAGCCTGTGCAGTTCGATCAGCGATACTTCTTCCCAGGTTAAATGCTCCTTGATGAGTTCAGGCATGGAAGCGGATGAAACGCGTGTGTGCTCGAGTGCTTTAAGTTTTTTCTCCTGTATCGGCACCACCGCGTGCAGGCGTTCAATAGTCTTGCGGAACGTATCCTGGCTGAGCGTGCTGTAATCGAGGAACAGGCGGTAGTTCTTATCATTGGTGGCCATGGGATTGCCATAGCGGTCAAGGATCAGGCCGCGCTCAGGTGCAATCAGGATGAGTTTGATGCGGTTATTTTCAGACAAGGTGGCATATTCGTCCGCCTTGATAAACTGCAGGTAATAGAGTCTTGCTGCCAGCGCCGAGAATGCAGCAGCCTGCAACCCGCCAAATACCAAGGCGCGGCGGGTGAAGATATGTTGTTTCTCGTTCTCTTTTGGCATAAGGGCGACCGCCGATAATTTAGGGCATGCCGCATGCTTTGCAAAGCATTCTTTGGCCGCATGAGACAGAGTCGTCACAAGATTTATGAAGATGGCGAAAACAGAGGGCTACGAGAACCGTAGCGCAGCGTACGCTATGTACGTGAGCACCGGAAGCGCAGTTATGCCCCTGTTTGCAGCCCTTCAGAAACTTGTGGCGACTCTGTCTATCGTGAAATCCCGTTGAGGATGTACCAGCGGCGCATATTGATAAAGTCGTAGATCATATCGAAACTACGATGCAGCACCGGATAACAGCAGGCAGTCAGCAGCCACTGCACAAAGGCGCGGCCGAGTCCTTCAAACTGCGTCTGGAAAAGCGCAAGGCCAAACCAGTTGAGCGAACTGGTGGCGCCCAGCAGCAAGGCAAAATAGCCCCACTTGATCACAAAGCCTTCGCGGTGGATATATTTGCGCTGCGCATGCAACAGCAAAAGGAACACCACATTAACCAGCGAGGTAAGCCCAAGCGGCAAACCCATCACCGCATCCATTACCAGGCCGAGGGCAAACACGAACCAGTACGGCATTTCGCGTGCATGCAGCATGCC
>JAGVKI010000134.1 GCA_020050695.1 Alphaproteobacteria bacterium
CACGCTGTAGCCAAGCAGCCTGCAATCGGCCTCGCAATCGTTATTGGCCTGCGCACCGAATGTCATGATGCTGCCAATGCCTTCTTTATCGGCGGCATTTTTCATCACAGCAAATTGCGGGCTGTCGGCGTTGAGCACCGCAAATCCGGCAGGTCCCATGCCTTGAAAAATTTCCGATTTAGCCTGCGCGATAGCATCGAGCGAAATGAAGAATTCCAGATGCACCGCTTCAATATTGGTGATGACCGCAATATTAGGCGCCACCATCGCCGTTAAATGCGCGATCTCGCCTGCATGGTTCATACCCATTTCGAACACGGCAAAATCGGTGTTCTCAGGCAGGTTGGCAAGGTTCAACGGGGTGCCGATATGGTTATTGTAATTACCGCTGGTGGCATACACACTGCCATGCTCAGAGAGCACCATGCGCAACATTTCCTTGGTGCTGGTTTTACCCACACTGCCGGTAACGCCCACCACACGCGCCATACTGCGGCGGCGGGCAAACCGGCCCATATCGCCCAGCGCTTTGAGGGTATCGCCGACAATCAGCAAATTGCCATCGCGGCAATCGGCGGGAATATGGCTGACCATGGCAGCGGAGGCTCCTTTAGCCAGCGCTTCGCCTACAAACTGATGGCCATCAAAATTCTCGCCTTTAATCGCAACAAACAGGTCGCCCTTCTGGATCTGGCGGCTGTCAATGACCACACGGTTTATCTGCCAGCGCCCCTGCGCCTTGCCACCTGTTGCTTCTTGCGCTGAATGCTCGTTCCACAAATACGTCATGCTGCCAGTTTCAACTCCTTAACCAGTTCGCGTGCAACCTGCGCATCATCAAAGGGATAAGCGGTGCTGCCGATAGTCTGTGTTTTTTCATGGCCTTTGCCAGCAATTACCAAGACATCGCCTGCTTCCAGCCCTTTGAGGGCAACATAAATAGCTTCGCGGCGATCTGCAACCTCTTTAGCGCCGCTGGCCGCTGCCATAACCGCCTTACGGATCAAGGCCGGATCTTCGCTGCGCGGGTTATCGTCGGTCACAATGGCAACATCGGCCAGCTGGCTGGCGATCTTTCCCATTTCCGGGCGCTTGCCGGTATCGCGGTCGCCGCCGCAGCCAAATACCGTATGCAGGCGCTTTTGCGTATGGGGCCGCAGCGTACGCAAAATGTTAGCTAGCGCCATCGGCGTATGCGCGTAATCGATAAACACCGTTGCGCCATTGGACAACTGCGCCACCTGTTCTAAACGCCCCGGCACACCGCTAAAACGTGGCACGACCGCAAGCGCGTCTTCCATCTGGCCACCCGATCCCAGCACCAGCCCGAGCGCGGCAAGTATGTTCATCACCTGGAACGCCCCCACCAGCGGTATTTCAAGCGTATAGGCATTACCGAGCAGTTCGAGCCTAGCGGTCTGCCCGCGCGCATGCGGCGTAAGTTCCACCACTTTAAATTCACTGCCGTTTCTGCCAAAGCCAATCACTTTATGGCGGCGCTGCTCACATAATATTTTGAGCTCCCCAAAACGCGCATCATCCTGGTTGAGCACCACCATGCGCCCCTCAGGAAGAACCTCAGAAAACAGGCGCTGCTTGGCTTCAAAATACGCCTGTTCGGTATGGTGGTAGTCGAGATGGTCACGGGCAATATTGGTAAAAGCCGCCGCATCGAGCAACACGCCGTCCAGCCTGTGCTGGTCAAGGCCATGACTGGAGGCTTCCATTGCTACATAATCAACGTTTTTATGCGCGAGTTCGGCAAGCAATTTATGCAGGCCTACCGGGTCAGGCGTTGTATGCTGGCCAGGATAGAGTTCTTCGCCCGCGCCGGATAATATGCCAAGCGTGCCGATGGATGCAGAAGACTTGCCCACGCCATGCCAGAACTGGCGGAAAAAATCCGCCGTGGAGGTTTTGCCGTCCGTACCGGTAACCGCCACCATATGCTTAGGCTGGCTGCTGTAAAAGGTAGCGGCCATATGTGCAAGTGTCTGGCGCGGATTGTTGCTTCGTATCACCGGAATCTCAATGGCGCCGATCTGCGCATCACCTGCGCATAACACCGCCACAGCGCCACTGTTTTTCGCCTGCTGGATAAACTGCGTACCGTCGGATTTGCTGCCCTTTAAAGCGACAAACAGCGAGCCGGGAATGACACTTCTGGAATCGCAGGTAATGCTGGTAATGGGAAGATGCGACGACTCCGGTGGGTACTCCGGCGCCTCAGGACTTGCAAGGATCAGCTCAATAAGTGGCCGCATGTATGTATCTTTTGTCAATCGCCTGTACGACTGGTTGTGGTTTTTCTTTGTCTTCATTTACCCAGAATTGCTCCGCATCGTCGCCCGGCGCATTATAATCAGGGCGTATACCAAGTATTGGCCCCATGCGCGTAATGACACGCCCGACAACAGGCGCAGCAATCCAGCCGCCGGTGGCAAAGTTGTACGTGGTCTTGTCCCCCTTTGGCTCGTCTATCATTACAAGCACAACATAGCGTGGGTTATCAACGGGAAATGTGGAAATAAACGAAGCAATCTTCGCATTGGCGTCATATTTGCCGGAACTGCGCACTTTCTCAGCCGTACCCGTCTTGCCGCCTACACGATAACCCTGAACATTGGCTTTGCTACCCGTGCCATGCAGCGCCACCAGGCGCATCAGGCGACGCATGTTCTGTGAGGTTTTCTGGCTGACAACACGCTCACCCTCGTCGCGCTCTTTATTGCCATCTTTAAGCAGTGTAAGACGCGGCAGCGTGCCACCATTGACCAGCCCTGCAATACCGCGCACCAGATGCAGCGGCGATACGGAAATACCGTGACCATAGGAGACCGTCACCGTAGTGATGTCTTTCCAGTCCTGGGGATATAA
This sequence comes from Alphaproteobacteria bacterium, assembly GCA_020050695.1. Lineage (GTDB taxonomy): Bacteria > Pseudomonadota > Alphaproteobacteria > Rickettsiales > SXRF01 > JAGVKI01. The sequence goes on from JAGVKI010000134.1 coordinate 2,878, forward strand.
TGGCGCCGATTTTTCCGGCAGTTCAATATCGACCGCTTCCATCATGCCCATTTTTTTGAGGAAGGCGCGCTGGCGCTTGCTGCCTGCTTCCAGCGCAATACGCGCCGTACCAATATTGGACGACTGCGCATAGATTTCAGGCACCGTCAGCCAGCGCTTGGCCGGATGGTCGTCATGAATGGTAAAGGACGCAATCTTGAATTGATCTACCGTGTTGTAGCTGCTCTTCATGTTGGTGGTGCCCGCATCCAGCGCCATGGCCATGGTAAAGCTTTTAAAGGTGGAGCCCATTTCATAAGCACCCTGCGCCACGCGGTTAAAGCGCGCGTCTTCACTGGCTGAGCCGGGATTGAGCGGATTGAAGTCTGGCATGGATACCATGGACAGTAATTCATTGCTGCGCAAATCCAGAATAGCGCCCGCTGCACCAATAGCCTTGAACTGGTTTACGGCCCTGCGCATTTCTTCATACATGATGGCCTGCAAGCGTATATCCACCGACAGTTCCACCGGCTCGTAGTTCAGCGCCGTATCACGCAGGCGGCCATCGAATTCCTTTTCAACACCGGCAAGCCCCTTATTATCGATGCCCACATAGCCCAGCACGTGCGCCATCATATTGCCATAGGGATAGACGCGCTTTTCTTCCGGCAGGAAATACAGGCCGGGAATACCAAGACTGTTGACCGACTGCTGCTCTTTAGGCGTTAAGTTGCGTTTGATCCACACAAAGCTTTTCTGGCTCGAAAAGCGCTTAAGCAGCAGGTCTTTATTCATGCCAAGCGTCTTGGAAAGCTTTACCGCCGCTTCTTCACGCTCTTTCATTTCGCGCGGATTGACGAACACCGAGGCCGTCATCAGGCTGGTAGCCAGCAGCATGCCGTTACGGTCAACCACATCGCCGCGCTGCAACTGCGCTTCGGTCGAGGTGATTTTGACTTCCTGCTCTTCTTCGCC
>JAGVKI010000227.1 GCA_020050695.1 Alphaproteobacteria bacterium
GTAATGTTGCAGGTTTTTGAGATAAAGTCGGTTTTGAAGATGTACCCGCACGCGTGCATAAAGTTCGTCGGGATAAATGGGCTTGCTGATAAAATCGGTTGCACCCATTTCAAATGCCTTGCAGCGTATTTCGGGTTCGGTAGCGGACGTCTGCACTAAGATAGGAAGGTCGTGATATTGCGGGTGGCTGCGGATCGTGCGGCTGCATTCAAACCCGTCCATGCCCGGCATCATCAGGTCCAATATGACAAGTTCAGGTGCAAAATTATTCATGCACCGCATTGCGGCAGTACCATTTTCCACTGCCATCAGATTGTTCATTCCGCGTGATTCAAGTGCGCGTGTGAGGTAGAGGCGGTTGGCGTCATTGTCCTCCACAATCAGGACAGGGCAGTTTTGCACTTCAGCTATGGGGGAGGTCTGTTGCATTGCAATCAGGTGATCTGGAAATACTGGTCAAAGCGTGCAATGGAAAACATCTTGCGTACCTGGCCATCCGGATTTTGAAGTATGATGGGGCCTTTTTTATGTTTAAGGCTTTCGTCATGTGCTAACAGCAGCATACCAAGAGCTGCGGAATCGACAAATTCCAGCCGCTGCATATCAAAGACAATCTGCTTGATGGCCGTGGGCGCAATTTCATTGATGACCTGGCGGAATGCCTGGTTATCGGCAAAAGTGAATTTACCGACGAGCTGTATATTATATTGCCCGTTTTCAACGCGTTTGATGATGTCCATATTCGTCTCCTAAAATAAATCGATATTGCCCGAATTATCGGTTTCGGGTTCCATGAACGCGATATCCAGCGCTGCGGTGATGGCAGTGCTATTACGCAGATGAGCAAGGAAACGCTGCCTTATTTCGCCCAGTGTGATGGTGTGAAGTACCGTTTCGACAATGTGCTGTACCTTGGCGGGTACATGGGCATCGTTATAATCCTGGCCGGTTTTAGCGTGGGCGTGCAGTACGTCGCAGTGCCTGAGCGATTCCTGCAGCATGCCTACTGCATTGTGGGTGATCTGGCTGTTTCGGTCCTGAAACTGCAGTTCCACGATCATGCTGTGGATGTTGTTGGCAATGTTTTTGGACGAATCCACCGATTGCTGCATGATATCCGATGTTTTTTCATTCTGGTGTTTCAGCCCCTGCATCATGATTTCGAGGGTGTCTTTTGCCAGGATATTGGCATTCATGTCGGTGGTTGCCACTTCCTGCAGCACTTCGTAGCCTGCCTGCACGCTTTTCATAATGATATTGGTGCGCTGTGACATGTCGTTAGACAGGGCGCCGATCTGTGAAGAGAGTTTTTTGACCTCTTCGGCAACCACCGAAAATCCGCGCCCCACTTCGCCTGCGCGGGCGGCTTCTATGGTGGCATTTAAGGCGAGCAGGCGTGTCTGCGAGGTGATCGCCTGGATATTTTTGGAGAAGCGCTCAATTTCTTTGAGATTGGTGATCGCGTCATCCATGCTGTACACCATGGATAATGCTTTCTTTGAAACGAACATCAACTTGTCGACAGCATCATCCAGGGTGGCGCCGAACATATTGATGAATTCATCAAGCGAAACGGTTTTATCGGGCAGCTGGATATTACCAATGCTGCCAACCAGGCTCTGGATAATTTCGCCTTGCGCGGTGGCGCTGGCTGCCAGCGATTTGAAACGTTCGGTCATGCTGGTGCCTGCATTTTCCACATCTTTTGCCGCTTCCGGCAAAACGGAGGACAGGGTTTGCAGCACAGCGCCCACGCCCAGTGCAAAGGCGGCTACATTATCCATGGATGCATCCATGGGCGCTGCATGGTTTATAGACCCGTTGAGGGGAGATAGCGGTAGGGAGGAAACGGCCTGGCTCATGCTGCCCTCTCTGTTTTTTCGCAGGCCTTGAGCATGCGCGCCGGTATATCAAGCAAGGGAAGTTCAATTTGCGAGGCGCCTATTTTCTGTGCTGCCTGCGGCATGCCGTAAACCACACAGGTGGCCTGGTTCTGGCCGATGGTGTAGGCGCCGCTTTCGCGCATGGCTTTGAGACCAACAGCGCCATCCTTACCCATGCCGGTCAGCAGTACGCCGACGGCACGTGGCCCCATGGCTTCGGCTACGGAATGGAACAGCACATCCACCGATGGTTTATGGCCTGACACATTAGGGCCGTCTTCGAGTTTGCATACCAGTTCAGCGCCAATGCGCACCACCTTCATATGCATACCGCCAGGTGCGAGATAGGCATGCCCGGGCTTGATGCGTTCATGATGGGAGGCCTCGCAGACAGTGACCTGCGAGAGGGTATTAAGACGTGCCGCAAAGGATGTCGTAAAGGTTGGCGGCATATGCTGAGTGATGACAATAGGCGGCACATTGGCAGGCAGGCGTATGAACACCTCACGCAGCGCTTCGACGCCGCCCGTGGACGAGCCCATCGCGATCAGGTGGCGCTGGAGCGGCTCTGCGGGGTTGAAAGCCACAATGCTTGCGTCAGGTAATTTATGCCCTACATGCGAGCCCATATTAGCCTCTGCAGCCGCGCGTATTTTTGAAACGAGTTCGTTTTTCAGCAGGGAGAGATTGTTGCGCGTCTGATGTGTGGCAGGTTTGGCGATGGTATCGAACGCGCCTATTTCCAGTGCGCGGATGGTGGCGTCTGCGCCGCGCTGCGTCAGTGACGAAGCCATGATCACCGGCATGGGCCGCAGTGACATGATTTTTTCAAGGAATGACAGACCGTCCATTTTGGGCATCTCTATATCCAGGGTAAGCACATCAGGATTGAGTTTTTTGATTTTTTCCCTGGCATCATAAGGATCAGCAGCCGTGCCAATCACCTCGATGTCAGGCTCAGAGGCGAGCATTTCCGAGAATATCTGGCGTATCAGTGCAGAGTCGTCGACAATCAATACAGAAATAGACATCTGGTTTTCCTTTAGAAAAGTTCGATATTGCCTTCTACCGGCTGTGTAGCGATCTTGCGTTTGTAGATCGCTTCTTCGTCCACAACGACCAGGTCATCTTTACGTTTTAATTGCCTCATCATCACCTTGCCGGTGTCAGGATAGAAATGAACGCGGCGCGGATGGTCACCTTCTAAATCTTCCGAGGCGATGCGGTAGCCCTCACGGCGCAGGAAATCACGTATGAACTTGGCATTCTTGGAACCTATGCGCGCTGAATTGTTGATAACGTTTCCGCCGCCAAATACTTTTATTTCAAGCCGCTCTTTGCGTCCTCCGGCTTTAAAAATACCGTTGAGCAGGCTTTCCATGGCAAATACGCCGTATCGTGCGGATTCACTGGTTTGCGCATCGGTACTCTCATCTCCCGGCAGCAGAAAATGGTTCATGCCGCCAATACCAAGCGCAGGATCACGCACACAGGCGGAAACGCATGAGCCCAGAATGGTTGCCAGCATTTCTCCGGGCTCGGTTGCCACATACCAGTCACCTGCAAAAATCTTGACTACGGTGACCTGTTCCTTTGCATCAAAAAAGCGCCTGCTGCCGTGAAAATAATCACTGACAGGCATTTCTTTTTCGCCGCGGCGGTTTGTATTGGTGTGAAGTGACATTACCGGATCTTCCTGTAGATCGTGCGGCCCGTAAGTTCAAAACGGTCGCATACATTAAAAAGATTTTCGGAATGGCCGATATAAAGCCAGCCATTGGGCTTTATTAAATCGGCCATACGCGCAAATAATTTCTGCTGGGTGGGTTTATCGAAATAAATCACCACATTGCGGCAGAAAATCGCATCAAAGGGGCCTTGCATAGGCCAGTGTTCCAGCAGGTTCAGATGCTTAAACGCAATCAGCTGCTTAAGGTCATCTGCCATGCAGATACGACCTTCCTGTTTTAGCCGTTCTACGCTGGAGTGGTACCCGGCGGGAATATTTTCAAACTGCTCGCCGGGATAAAGCCCCTTTTTGCCGTTTTCGAGCATGTTGGTATCAATGTCGGTAGCCAGTATGCGCGCATCCCATGACGCCAGGTTGGGCAGTGCGTATTTCACCGTCATGGCAATGGAATAAGGCTCCATACCCGATGAGCAGGCCGATGACCAGATACGCAGGCGTTTAGGCGAGGGATTGCTGGCTGCTAGCGGGCGTATTACATGGTCACGCAAATGGTCGAAATGGTGGGACTCGCGAAAGAAGCTGGTAAGGTTGGTGGTAATGGCATTGACGAGGTTGCCCATTTCGCTTTCGCCCTCGTCGCTTTCCACCAGTGCGCAATAGTCACTGAACGTAGTCAGGTGCAGTGCGCGCAGGCGGCGTGCCAGGCGTGAATAGACCATGTCACGCTTGTGATCGGCCAGTACAATGCCCGTGCGCTTGGCTACCAGTTCAGAGAGAAAACGGAAATCGCGGTCGCTAAACGCGAATTCCCGTTCTTCTTTATGCGCAGTTGATTGAGACATCAGGCTATCCGTAATTATAACTCTTTCCAGCTTTCGTCATACGCCCCGGAATGCCCTTTGGAAGCGGTTTTCAGGGCGCCGTTGCCATTAGCGGACTGCGCGGTTTTAGCGGCTGGACGCATCGCCGGTTTTGCCCGCTGCGTTATTTTGATTTCTGACCGTGCCGCAGGTGCTGTAGGTCGCTCATCGCCCCTCGCTTCTCCCGCTTCTTCTTCATTGAGTCTGAAGAAACTCATCATCTGCTCCAGGCTGCGAGCCTGTTCTACCATCGACTGGGCAGCGGCGGTGTTTTCTTCCACCAGCGCGGCGTTTTGCTGTGTGACCTCATCCATTTGCGTGATGGAGGTGTTGATCTCATCGATGCCGGTTGCCTGTTCCTGGCTGGCGGCCGCGATTTCAGAGACAATACCTGCCACCTGCTGCACCGAACTTACGATGCCCTTGAGCGTATCGCCTGCCTGTTTTACCAGTTCAGCGCCGGATTTAACCTGCTGGCTGCTTTCCAAAATCAGTGATTTGATTTCCTTGGAAGCTGAAGCAGAGCGTCCAGCGAGCGAGCGTACTTCCGATGCTACTACCGCAAAGCCTTTGCCTGCGTCGCCTGCGCGTGCGGCTTCGACTGCGGCATTGAGTGCAAGCAGGTTAGTCTGGAAGGCGATCTCATCAATCACACCGATAATATCAGATATTTTCTGTGATGATTTTTCAATGCTTCCCATGGCGGTGACAGCTTCTTCCACAACTTTTCCGCCATCGTTTGCCACCTTATTGGCTTTGGTAGAGAGGTCGTTAGCGGTGCTGGCATTCTGGGAGTTCTGTTTAACCGTACCGGTAATTTCCTCCATGGAGGCAGCGGTTTCCTCCAGGCTGGAGGCCTGTTCTTCCGTGCGCTGTGACAGGTCGGTGCTGCCTGCGGCGATTTCGCTGGCGGCGGCATTGACTGACTGGGCAGACTCCAGGATCTTGCGCACCATGTCATAGAGGCGGTCTACTGTGCTATTAACCGCACCTTTGATCTGGCCGAAGGTGCCTTTATATTCCAGTGCCATTTTCTGTGTCAGGTTACCTTCTGAAATATTGGTGAGTACCTGAACTGCTTCGCTCATACCCATTTCATTTTCGGTACGTGTCATCACCATTTCAGTAATGTCGGTCGCAGTTTTCACAACGCGTACGACCTTGTTGCGCAGGTCAAAAATCGGATTATAGGAAGCGTTGATCCATATTTCTCTGCCGCCCTTGGCTATGCGTTTAAACTCACCCATCTGTGCTTCGCCGCGGTTTAGCGCTTCCCAGAAGCTACGGTATTCAGGGCTATTTTTATAGGTTGGTTCAGCAAACATGCTGTGATGCTTGCCTTTGATTTCGTCGAGGCCATAGCCCATTGCTGTTAGGAAATTATTATTAGCACTGATAATGGTGCCGTCTGGCTGGAATTCAATGACTGCCTGCGATTTGTTGATAGCCTCGGCAAGGCCTGCCGCTGCACCGTCCTGCCATTCAACAACGGTGCCGATGCGTTCATTGCTCTCGCTAAAAATAGGATTGGCCACGAGGTTATAAGAGCGCCCGCCTACCGTAATTGATGTTTTGAACGAGCCCGTCATTTTCTCAACCATACCGCGCTGATGGGCTGGGTTTTTGTGGAAGATGTCGATATTGCTGCCTATCAGGGTATTGGTATTAAAGCGTGGCAGGTCTTTCTGGATGTCCTGTTCCGCTTGGCGCAAGAATCCTACCAGCGCTTCATTGACATAGATGATGTTGAAATTGGCATCGGCCATCATCATGTTGGCGGTACACATATCCAGCGCCAGTTTCAGGCGTGCAGCGTGTATGCTCTCCTGCTTGGCGGCAGTGATGTTGGACGCGTATTTAATGACCTTGATGTAATTACCCTGCATGTCGGCAATAGGGTTATAGGAGGCGTTGATCCATATTTCTTTGCCGCCTTTAGCCAGGCGTTTGAATTCACCTGCCTGAAACTGGCCACGGCCAATATTCTGCCAGAACTGCTTGTATTCAGGGCTGTTGACATAGGCGGTTTCGACGAACATGCTGTGATGCTTTCCCTGAATCTCATCGAGCGCATATCCCATGGTGTCGAGGAAATTTCTATTGGCGGTCACAATGGTGCCGTCCATGGTAAATTCGATCACGGCCTGTGATTTATTAATCGCGTCGATCTGGCCTGCATAGCTGGCGTATTTAATAACTTTGTAAGGCCTGCCATTTGCGCCCAATACCGGATTATAGGAAGCCTGGATCCATATTTCTTTGTTGCCTTTGCCATAGCGTTTGAATTCGTCTACCAGGAACTGGCCTTTATTGAGCCTGTCCCAGAAGAGTTTGTATTCATGGCTCTTTCCATAACCCGGTTCGACAAACATGCTGTGATGCTTGCCCTGTATTTCCTCCAGGCGGTATCCCATGGCGGACAGGAAATTTTCATTGGCGGTAAGGATGGTGCCATCCATACGAAATTCAATGACTGCCTGTGATTTATCCAGTGCCGCTAATTTTGACTTCATTTCTGCGATCTGGGTATTTTGTAAAAATCCGAACATGGTTATTCTCCTCATATATGTGTGAAACTGGCTTGGAATCAGGCTGCCTGGGTTGATGCACTTTCGGACCCGGCAAACAGCGACGAGTCAAAAAGCTTGTCGACCGCCAGCAGCACTACCATGCGGTCATTGTGGGAAATTAGGCCGCTGACACATTGGTCTTTGGCGTGGGTTTCAGAAGAAGGTGCGGGTTTGATCTGGTCGCCCTGCGCGTCGAGTATGTCGGATACCGCATCGACCAGAATGCCTATGGTGCGCTCACCCACCGCAAGGATAATCACCACATGCTTGGCATTGGCGTCGGTCAGCCCCATCTGGAAACGGGCGCGCAGGTCGAAAATAGGAATGATAAGGCCGCGCAGGTTGATCACGCCGCGCATGAATTCCGGCGTGTTGGGCAGGCGCGTGGCATCGGCCCAGCCTTTGATTTCACGGACCGTCATGATGTCTACGCCATATTCTTCACCTGCTACTGCAAATGTAAGGAACTGCTGCGTACCACCCGCAGGATTTTGTACGTTCTTGTCGATTTCACGTGTCTTATCAAAATTATCACTCATAACCATTCCCCAATGTTTTCTCGTGTTTATGCGGCTTGTGGTTCGCGTATCCGCTGCAGTCTGCTGCCGGGTAGATTCCCCAGTTCGCTGATCTCCAGGATGAGGGCAACACGGCCATCGCCCAGTATGGTTGCGCCAGATACGCCGCGTACCGGATCGGCGTTGGTAGCCAGGCTTTTAATCACCACCTGCTGCTGCCCGATCAGTTCATCGACCACCAGGCCCATTTTAGTGCGTCCGCTTTCCACCAGCACTACCAGGGCTTTGCCGGGATTATGCTCGGCTTCGTCGATACGAAACACGTCATGCAGGTAGGTCAGTGGCACAAATTCGCCGCGTACATTGATCACATCGTTATGGCCTTCAACATGTCGTACGCTATCGCTCTGCGGGCGGAGCGTCTCAATGATGCTGGTGATAGGAATAATGTAGTTTTCAACGCCAACACGCACGATCATGCCATCTA
>JAGVKI010000037.1 GCA_020050695.1 Alphaproteobacteria bacterium
CTGCTGATTTTCTTCATGCTGGCAGGCTCTGTGGAAAAGTTCGAGATTATCCCGATTGACCCGCCAGTAGCCCAAAGTGGCAAGCTGATGGAAGAGGGGCATATCGTTATCCTGCTTGGCCATCATGATGAAATTATTGTGGATGATGAAATCGTCCCCATGGATGAAATGAAGAAAATGCTGGCGCCGCAACTCAAAGCCAACCCCAATAAGGTAGTCACCGTAAAGGCGGATGCCACGGTTCCGGCTAACCGTATGATCGAGGTAATGGACGCTATCAAAATGGCAGGTGGCAAGAACCTGTCGGTTGTAACCCAGTCAAAGGCGCTGATGCATGTGGAATAAGCAGCGTATCATAGCTATGGCATCGCAGTTGCTGGCAAACGTTGGCAAGCTTTCTGGCATGCTACTGGTACCCTCGCGCCAGGCGGCAGGTGGCGTCTCTTCCGAATATCTGGGTAACCAGTATTTTAGCCGCATTATTTTCCTGGCGGTTGGTTTGCATGCGCTGGCCATTTATGCATGGCACCTATCGCCTAAAACCCACGTGGTGGATATTCCTGTGCGTGTGCTCAACATCAAGCTGGGCGATATGGATTCCATGGCAGAAACGCAGTCAGCCGCTTCCGAGCCCAATGCTGCCAATACCAATGCGGTGGAAAATACCCTTTCCAAACTGGTCAAAGACGTGCCGACCCGCGAAGACCAGATAAAGCCGGTTGAGCCTAAGGGTGATATTCTGGCAGAAAGCAAGAAGGCAGCCAAGGCTGAACCCTCGCAGGATTACCTGAGCAAGCTTACCTCGCCCAAGCAGTATGTGCGCGCCAACCCGTCTTCTGCCGCGCAGAAAATCACCATTAGCGATGCCAAGACCAATGCTGAAGTCATGCGCCGTTACGAGCAGCTGATTTCCTTATGGATACAAAAATTCAAACTCTACCCGGAAGAGGCGCGGGCGCAGAATATGCAGGGCGAAACGGTGGTTCGTATCCGCATTGACCGCCAGGGCAATATCATTCACCGCATGCTTGAGCGCAGCACAGGCTACCAGATGCTTGACCGCGCTGCCCTCGACATGATCAGCCGTGCGAATCCTGTGCCTGCTGTACCGCATGATTATCCGCAAGGCGATCTGATGGAATTCCTCATCCCCGTAACCTTCCAGCTTTCATAATGACTTCAGCCCATAGCATTCTAATCGCTGGCGGCGCCGGGTTTATCGGTAGCTGTTTTGTGGCTAAATGCGTAGAGCGCGGCCAGAAGGTTATTGTGCTCGACGCGCTTACCTATGCCGGGCATAAGGCAAACCTGGAGTGGATCAAGCCTGCGGGTGCAGGCAGTTTTCAGTTGGTGCAGGGCGATATTGCCGATCGTGCGCTGGTGCTGAAACTGCTTAAAGAGCATGCCATAGGCCATGTAGTAAACTTTGCCGCCGAGTCGCATGTGGACAACTCGATCTCCGGCCCCAAGGCATTTATTGATACTAATATCACTGGTACTTTCCAATTGCTGGAAGCCTGCCGCGAATACTGGGGCGACCTTAAAGATCAGCAAAAAGCTGATTTCCGTGTTCTTCAGATTTCTACCGATGAAGTCTATGGTTCGCTTGGCCCAACCGGAAAATTCAATGAACAATCGCCAATGCGGCCTAACTCTCCGTATTCCGCTTCCAAGGCTGCGGCGGATCATTTGGCGCGTGCATGGTTTGAAACGTACGGCCTGCCGGTGATTGTAACGCATTGCACGAATAATTACGGCCCGCGACAGTTCCCTGAAAAACTGATCCCGCATATGATTCACTGCGCGCTCGCAGGCAAACCGCTGCCTGTGTATGGCGATGGAAAAAATGTACGCGACTGGATTCATGTGGAAGACCATTGCGACGGTGTGATGCTGGCGCTGGAAAAGGGTAATCCGGGTGATGTGTATGATTTTGGCGGCGACGCCGAAGTAGAAAATATCCACCTGGTACATCAGCTTTGCACGCTGCTTGATGCACGTAGCCCCAAGCTGGGTGGCAGCTACGCTGATCAGATAACCTATGTTACGGATCGTCTGGGCCATGATCGCCGCTACGCTATTGATGACAGTAAATCGCAGGCAGAACTTGGCTTTACCCGCCGTTATCGTTTTGAGCAGGGGTTAGAAGCAACCGTAGACTGGTACCTGGCCAACCAGGCATGGTGCACATTGGTAATGGAGAAGAAATGAAGGGTATAATTCTTGCGGGTGGCTCTGGCACAAGGCTGGCACCGATGACAGCTGCGGTTAGCAAGCAGATGCTGCCTATTTACGATAAACCGATGCTGTACTATCCGCTGTCAGTACTGATGCTGGCGGGCATACGCGAGATTCTGATTATCTCAACGCCGCGTGACCTGCCGCTGATGAAGCAGTTGCTGGGCGATGGCAAGCAATTAGGCATATCGCTGGAATATTGCGAGCAGCCCAAGCCCGAGGGCATTGCGCAGGCGTTTATTCTTGCTGAATCCTTTATCAACGGCTCGCCCGTAAGCCTGATTCTGGGCGATAACATATTCTACGGCGACCAGCTTGCATCTGGCATTCAGGAAGCTGCAAAACTGACAGACGGCGGCCTTGTCTACGCTTACCGCGTCAATGACCCTGAGCGTTACGGCGTGGTGGAAATGGATAAATCAGGCAAGGTGCTTTCCATTGA
>JAGVKI010000311.1 GCA_020050695.1 Alphaproteobacteria bacterium
CGACGCTCTTCCGATCTCCCATTTCCTTGAAATAATTTTCAAGCAATTCGTAGTCCTGAGGCGTTTTAGCACTATCAGATTTCTGGGAAATATTTTGTACCTGCTGATAGAGCGGATTCTTTTTCAAGCGCTCTATGGCATCATGAGAATGCATGGTCATTTCCATGGACTGCGCCAGTTGCGGTGAAATCTCGCCGCTGCTGTGAATGGCCGCCGCCAGCGTACTTTCCACCTTGTCGGCACGCTCCAGCATCAGTGACTGCGGGAACGTGAATGCTTCCTTCAGCGTCACGACGCCCGCACTTTCCGCCACAGGGTAGGTCGCCAGATTAAACAGCGAACTCATCATATTTTCTTTGGTCACCCACTGCGTTTTTCCGGTTATCGGATGGCTTTTAGTAAAGCCAAGCAGGATGTTGCTGATGATCCCCACCGGAAATGCCAGCGCATACATGGGCAAGTAACGGCCAAACAGCTTGCCTATTTCATGGCGTGATTCAGGGCGCAGTACATGGCTGATGAATTTACCTGCCGATACATCGTTTGCAGTCTGCTGGTTACCAAGTTTATTCTGCCATGGTGCAGCTTTAAGCACAGAGGATGAATAGGTCGGTGCCGCCTCAGGTGCCTTGGCTGGATGCCTTGCCTCGATCAGCTTGGCTTCGATATCCTGATAATGACTGTCTGCAAACTCGAGCAGCGTATTACTTTCGCGCCCCGCAATAGCCTTGGTCTGATGCAGCAGCTGGTTACCTATATCGGTCACGTCTTTCAAGGAAAGCGAGCGCGTTTCCCAGCTGTTCTTGTCCTTGCGCATCATTACGCCGTCTTTGCTGACCAGGCCGTAATCATTGATCAGCTTTTGTACGCCAGCGGATAATGCGGTGGCCTGCTCTGGCGTCAGGAAAGTCTGCTCCTTGGGAATATAGATTTCCGTAGAAAGCTGCACCGCGCCATCAGCAATAAGCGCTGTTACATAGCTGAATAATATTTCCAGCTGTTTGGGATCATTGATGCTATCGGCCTGCATCACGCGGCGAATATAATCGGCGGGCTTGCCATCGAGAGGCGCATCTTCGCCTGGCTTTGCCGAATGCTTGTTGATATGACGTAGCATCGCCGCGCGTTCATGGCAAAGATCGCTCATCGCCTCAAGGTGATTTTGTAACTTGCCCGTCATCTCAGGGGTAAGCGCTAACTGCCCGCGCAATAGCTGCGAGAAAAGATCACCTGCCTCATCGGCATGCGCAATCAGGTTATGGACAGGCGATAAATAGGCGCGCTGCATTTCATCGGAAAGCGCCGCGCCTTTAGCACTAAAGCCCGATGCGGATACCGCTAAGGCCTGTAATTGCTCGCAGGATTCACCGGCCTGCTTGAAGGCCTGTAAATTATCATAGCCGGTGGTCATTGAACGCAGGTAGCGAGCTGCCCAGTTCTTAGCACCTACGTTGCTGGCAACACGAATACCAATAGCAGAAAGATTATTGCCGGTCCGCCCCGGATAAAGCATCTGCTTTTCCAGATGCATGAGCGGTACATAAAGCGCGTTGGCGGCGACCGCACGAGCCGTCGTATGCTCGCGTTCGAAAATCTGCTCAGGATCATAACGGGCAAAACGATAGCGGGCCCCCAGGGAGCCTAACCAGCTATCATTGTTGCGGTCATCATCCACCATGCATCATCCCCCGGGCCTTCGTTCAGTACCGCTTGGCACATCATTACGGCGTGCAATCCATGATGCCATACCATCATCCGAATGACTACGGCGCGATGACCATGACGGCTCGCCCTGCGGCGGGAGGGGTTCATCTGCTTTTGAACCAATAGCAAAGCCCAGATCCTGATATTTACGGATAACCGGCTGGCGCAGGGTCTCTATCTCACTTTTACGCAGTATGCCATAGGCAGGGTCGGTTTGCGCTTCCTGTTCGAGTATTTTATAGGCCGGAATCTGCGAACGGTCGGGCTTGGCGATCAGCAGCGGAAACTTTGAACCAAAGCCGGGGCGCATGAACAGATGCGCGGCACTTACCTGTGTCAGTGGTGAGTCATTGTAAAACGTAACGGACGGCCCGAGCGACTTACTATCGGTATTGACCGTCTTGGGCGTTGCCGAACCGCGATAGCTGTAAGACAGGCACATCGGCAGGCGCGGCACCTTATCGTAAATGCTGGTGGCCTTACCAAATGTGGTGCGGCACATGATGGCATCCGGCTTTAAGGCCGCAGGCAGCTGACTGATGGCTTCCACCGTCTTGTACTTAACCGTATCAGGCAGCAACGAGGCCAGTTCCACCGAAGAAATCAGCGGGCGGTTATACTGGTCAGGCGCCAGCATACGGCCATCTTCGCCAAGTTTGCCCGCAAAATATCCTTCGCTCATTGGCTTTGCCTTGGAAGGCACGCCGTTGAAATATTCCTCGGCGCTGCATGCATCGGCGCATACGAGCTTTCCTGGCGTTACCACACCAAACTGCTCAAGTTTTTTGATCAGCTGCTTAGCGCCAGCGAGTGCGTCCTGGTCAATATCGATAAGGATCATCGGGCAGTCCGTCATCACATGCTTGAAAATAGCAGATAACGGAAGCGAGCCCGACCCCGGGAATGCCACGACCATATCAGGACCGTAAGTAATGCCATCAGCAATAGGGACACCCTCTACATCGCGCTGGATACTGGCCTGTTCGATAAAGTTCAGTTCATTAGCCGCAAGTAATGTGTAATTTTCGCTATAGCCATATTCGCCAAGCAGGCCAATTAAAATGGCAAGCTTATCGGTTTTGCTCAGTTCTCCATCATATTTACCATGGCGCAGCAGCTGGGTGAAACGCTCACGCGCCACCTCTTCCAGATCCACCTTGTGGTTATCGGTAATATCAAAATATTTTTCTTTCTGGCGTTCAGAGAGATTCTGGTTGATGGTTTTTGATACATCGGTAAAAGCACGTTTATGGAATGGCAGCAGGCCGCCTTCGCTGGAGGGCTTGCCCAGCATTGCAAGTTCTTCATCGCTGAAATTGCCAAAGCCTTTCCCAGCGAGTACGAAACGTGGTTCTATTTCGATGACTCGGATAAATACTTTGCATTCCTCAAGGAGAAGTTTGAC
>JAGVKI010000198.1 GCA_020050695.1 Alphaproteobacteria bacterium
CAGTAATGCCTTATCCGGATTCGTATCACGTGCGTCCTTGGCGATACCTACAATATAATCGGGAGCCGCAAATAACGCGCGCTGTTCATCCGTCAGCTGTTCAAGGTCAAATTTGCGCAGATCGCTGGCATTGATATTATCGTCTTCAACCTTTGCATTAAACGATTGCCATGAGCCAATCCCGTTATCGGCAAAATGCTGCACATAAGCGCTGAGCTGGCGGATATGGCCGCCTGCCGTAGGTTTGTCCGATGCTTTGGAACGGTAATGGGTAACGGTTTTATCTTTAGCGCCGATGGCTTCAAGCTTTGGCGTCCAGCCTGCAAACCAGGTGTCGGGATTACCGGTGTCTTCTCCCACGATCACCCGCGAAGGGTCATAATATTGCGGCACGGCGCGACGCAGCTGTTCTTTTTGCTGCACAACCGTCATGGGGTTACGGATAGGGTCATAAAGATGGCTGTCAGCGCCATTGGCAGAACCTATGAATATCACTGGCTTCAAGCCAGCTTCAGCAATTTCATTCAGGCAATCGACATGCATGCGGTGCATGGGCGAGCGACGGCCTACAGACAAGCCGTATTCCATACCGCTATCAGCCAGTTGCTGTTTGAGTTGCTGCGCGTTACCCTGATATTGTTCAACCATTCTATTCTCCCTGATATCCGTGTTCTGCCTGCATGCGTGAAATAATGGCAGGGTGCGGTCCCTTGCCAAAGCCTGATTCCAGCACCGTTCCATACTGCGCTACGTCAAGCCTGCCGCTTCTTACGGCTTTGAGGAATGCTGCCCGTTTGGGCGAAGGCACATCGACAAAAAACCATGTGTCCTGCCCGTGGCTGTCCTGCCCGCCGCGAATCAGGTATACGCCTTCTCCGCCTGCGGTAAGTTTTTGTGCAAATGCGCCCATGGCTAACCCCTTGCTACTTTAAGATCCTGACCGCCTGCGGTGCTCATATCGCCTGCGATTTCGGTTACATCAGGCTTCCTGTCTTTTAGGATTTTAGCCAGCGGCACCGAGGCGATATCGCGTGTTTCTGCAAGACGTTCCGGCACTCCATTTAAGCTGAATGGATCATCCTTGCCGCCTGGAATAGGAATACCGCGCGAGATGTCCGGTACATAGTTGATTTCGGTCTGCATACCACGCATTTTGAAATGGCCAGCCAAGAAATCCGCGACATTATTGGCAGAAAATTCCACGCAGAAATTAGACGCCAGGCCGCCGATATTGAACACGACTTTCTTTACGCCTTTTTCTTTGAATTCCTTTGCCAGCTTGGCGAATACTTCACGCGCCGGAGTTTCGGTTTCGCGGTCGTTTTCCACGCCGATACCATAGCTGTCTACTTCGGTGCGCATACCTTTACGCACCACATAATAGCTGTTGCCGGTGGCGGCATCGTGATGCGCAATAATAGGAGTCATGAGATCCTGATCGATTTTTTTGGTAAGGCCTTCTGGCAGGTTCAGGCCTTTGGGGAACAGTGAGCTGGCCTTGCCCTGCGTGCAGTGATCGGGCCACAGCGTCTGGGTAGAAGCGCCTGCAATTTCATTGAATGTCTTGTCGTTATATGTATCAAGCACCTTGGTCACGCGGCCACGGTCTTCTTCGCTTGGATCGCCGCCGCCGGAGGTTTCCACCACCACATTGCGCACACGGCCATCGGCTTCTTTCAGGCCAATGATATAACCATCTTTATCAAGCACAATTTCAGAAAACTGCATGGCAAGCGGGCTTAAGTAATCATCGGGATTGCCGCCACTGGCTGCAAGTGCCGCTTTACGATATTCCACCACGCCGGGATGGTTATCCATAAAGCTGATATGCGTGCCGGGATGGTAATCCTGGCTGAGAATGAAGGTGCCGTTTTGGGTAGTGGCAACGATATTGCCAATACTTTCAACAATGGCTTCGCCGTCGGGCACATAGAGAGAGCCGCCATCTGTCTTGGAAAGCGTTGGGTTTAAAAAGCCGTTCTGCGCGTCGATGATCACATCGATCACTGCGGTTGGCACACCGTCGATATTACGAATCTCTACCATGTTTTTTCTCCCTTATTATGCTTATGCCATTTTGCGAACTTGGTCTTGCGCCACGCCGCCTTCTACTTGCAGCTGGTTACCAGCGGTAACGGTCTCTGGCCTGCGATCCTGGGCTTCAAAACGCTCGCGGTATTCTTCCACACCGGCAAGGTTGGAATGCGCCGCATGCAGCTGCTCACAACCCTGGCGTTGTTCAAACAGGTTCTTATCCAGATAAACCGGGATATGCTGCACTTCCGGCGGCAACTGCACTTCGATCTCTGCGATATTCACCGTAAGGTTTGCATCGCCTTTTTTCATGGCATCGTTATATGCAGCCAGCAGCTTTTCCTTACGCACGTCAGCGCGTGGACGCACCACAAGGCGTGCTGCATCCGGTAGCGCACCAAGCTGTGATTTGACGAATGCGGCAACATCCCTAAGGTCGGTTACAAATTTATGGCTTCCTGGGAACGTTTCCACCTGCTTTGGCTCTTGATAAACATATTTGCCTTTGGCATCGAATACCGGCACCAGAAGGTCTTTTCCGCCATCTTCCGTGATGGTCTGATGGTCTTTGAAGTTACGCAGGTTGATGGCTTCGCCCTTGGGGTCCAGGCCCAGCATTTCATCATAAATCACCACTTTGGCGAGCTTGCCATCCTCATCATAGTAGCGACGGGAATTGATACGGCCAGGATTAGAGGATTTCACCGGCGCGTGCGCGGCCACCTTCATCACAGGGGTCATCTTACCGCCTTCTGGCATTGGGTTGCCATCCAGCACATCCATATATACTGAAGATGCTTTGTAAACCAGACCCAGCGGTGCTACGTGCGAGCCGCCGGTGCCAACGCCCCATGACTTAAAGAATGCACCGTTTTTGCGCATATCCTGCGCGGTGTGTTCGTCAATACCATCGGCTGCTGCACAAAATACTTTTGCACCATCGCTGTGCTTAAGCAGTTCGGCATCGCTCATGCCCTTTACGCTCGCCGGATCAACGCCGTCAACCAGGCCTTCTTCCGCAAAGCGGCGCAGTGCAATTTTGGAATATTTGGTAATATCGCCAGAATCAAAACGAACCCCATAACCTTTGCCAAGGCCTTCGGCATGCAGTTCTTTGATCACCTTGATTGCGTTTTCCAAACCCTGCAGCGGATCATAGGTATCCACCAGCAAAATGCCTGACTCAGGGTGCGCCATGGCAAAGCTGCGGAATGCATCCTTTTTCAGTGCGTCGCGGAACTCGCCCATCTTGCCTTCTTCCTGCAAGGCGAGTAATTCCTTCACGCTCTTATCGCCCACCTCATTTTCGTGCGTCATCACCCATGCATGATCCATGGTGCCGGCAAATGCCTGACCAAAATTACGTGCTGCGGTACCGGTTGAGGTCGAAGTATACCCACCAAGGCCAAGGGAACGCGATGCCTCGAGCATAGCGCCAAAGCCCGGGCCACGGCGCATGCCCTGCACGCTGCCTGCACCCTTTGGTGAGCCATTTTCCAGTTCCTCGCCCAGTACATCGGTCAGGCGCGCCGCATGGGTCGTGTAGCCGCTATGGCCGTTGATAATGCCAAGCGCTACGGATTCGAGCATCTTTACCTGCGCAATGGGGCCTTCCACGCGTAGCACGGGCTCCTGCGGAAAGAACGTGGCGCCTTCAGGCGCAGCATCGATCTTCAGCTTGAATTCCATATGCTTTAAATAATCGAGGAATGCTTCCGGGAATTGCTGTTTGCCGCTTGGGGTTTTCTGCGAACGCAGGAAGGCAATATCCTCTTCGGAAAAACCATGTTCCTGCCAGCGTTTTACTATATCGATGACCCCTTCCAGCCCGCCTGCAATAGTATAGCCACCATTTAATGCTTCCTTGCGGCCAAACATGTAAAAGACCGATGGGTTATCCGCGCGCCCCTCCTGCCAGTAGGCAAGGGCAGTGGTGAAATGGTATTTGTCGGTAGCAACCGGGGTGGTTTGTGAGACGTCGTAATTATCGCTGATGAAACCCATGATTTTTCTTCCGAGCATTATGCCAAAGGGCAAAGGTTAAAAATAACGGTTAAATTTTTAACAGATGCATCGGAAAGCACATATGAAGATTATATTACAAATACGGCCCCAAACGGGGCCGAATCTGATATTTTCTTATTATTGAATACGCTAGCGAAATGAATTCCCAGGATTTATCCAAAACCCAGACCAATCATTAATTTGGGCTGTTCTTCGCCCTGGCCTGTCTCAGCTTGTTTTTGTAGTTTATCTTCAATCTCTTGCTTCATTTGATCGGTAATGGCCTGTTTTTCCTCAGGCGGCATAGCTTCGAATTCTTCCTTGGTTATGCCATGAGCTTTAAGCCATGCTTCCTGCATGCGCTCTGCAGGTGTTTTCTTCATATATTCCAGGAACTCTTCACGCGCATCCTTCTTAAGGGACGCACTCTGGCTGGTCGCCTCAGCCTTCGCGACATTGTTATTGGCAGAGCCTGATACGGCCCCCCCACTTAGCAGGGCGGCAAATCCTCCCCCCTCCTGCTGGGCCTTTTTTTCCTTGTCCTTCATCTGCGCCAGCATCATATCGGCGAGTGAATTGGTATTTACCCCTGAGATTGCCATAACTTCTCCTTACGCGTGTCGTTATATTAGGAATAATATCTTGCAATAACCATGCCATAGCGGGCAGGTTGAAATGCTGTCCGCATGTACCTATGTTATGGCTGCTAGCTCATTCCTTTCACGGAGAACTCCCATGTCACTATCCATGTATCAGGCTTCCATCCCTACATTTGTGCGCGGCCTGAAAAACCTGTCGGCTATACTTGCCAAGGCATCTGCTTATGCAGAATCCAAGAAAATTGACCAGACGGTACTGGTAAATGCGCGCTTAGCGCCGGACATGTTTCCGCTGGCGCGCCAGATCCAGATCGCCAGCGACGGCGTAAAAGGCTGCGCGGCACGTCTTGCGGGCGTGGAAGTGCCAAGCTTTCCTGATAATGAAGCAAGCTTTGCCGACCTGCAGGAGCGCATCAACAAAACCATCAGCTTTATTGAAAGCGTAAAGCCTGAGCAGATTGACGGCAGCGAAGAAAAAGCGATTCATCTTAAAGTAGGTGGCCGCGAACTGGACTTTAAAGGCCAGCCATACCTGCTGGAATTTGTGATTCCAAACTTCTATTTCCACCTTACCGCTGCTTACGCGATACTGCGCCATAACGGCCTGGATATCGGCAAACGAGATTTCCTCGGCGCGTAAAAACCCGCGATATACAACCGCCGCAGCTATTAGTGCATTTTCTTTTTGCGCTTGGTCTTTTACAGGTTGCGGCGGTTTTCTGCTTTGATTTCCCAGAATTAGAAATATTGCGCATAAAAATTCGATTAGGACATGCCTTCGATGTTTCTCTATGATGCATCCGAATGGAATTTTTATTCCAATTGGTTAATCATGAAACAAGAATACAAAAAGGAACTGCGATGAAACATAATCTTACCGCCATGCTGATGACAGCTTTTGTTATGTCGGCGTCACCGCTTTACGCACAGGTAATCGGCGTTGGCACTGGCGCAACGCCATCGGATAAGAGTTCTACGGCTACCAATGTAGATACCAGCGTCAACACATCACGCGGCGTCGGCCCTAATCCCAACACCGGCATTATGATTGAAACACCAAACGCCAGCCTTAAAGCAAAAACCCGCGCTAACGCTGACGCTAAGACCAAACTCGAAACCAACACCGATCATTAGCAAAATATAAGGAGAGAGATATGGCCACCTATAAGATCACCGTCTCAACACTGACAGCCCTGATTGTCATATCCTCTCCCCTCTATGCCCAAACCAATGGTGCCCCAATCACCGGGGATGTTGCAATCAGCGCCGATACAGTTCAGACCCAGGTCAGCGGGGTGGTAAACAACCATGTAAACGGGACCAACTGGGATACGGAGAACCAGTACTGGCGCAACCAGTATTCTACGCGCTCCTATTATCGTCCTGCAATGAATTACAGCGCGTACGAGCCTGCCTACCGGTATGGGTATGACCTTTACCTGCGCAATAATGGCCGGGCGTACAACGAACTGGACCAGGATGAACTTAACCGTGGCTGGGTACAGGCACGCGGGGAGTCCTTAGTGGACTGGCAGACAGCGCAGATTGCAACACAAGATGCCTATAACCGGCTCTATACAAACCGCCGCTAACACTCCAGCATACATACCAACACGCAAGCGCGTCTTTAGTGCTATTTTATCCCCCGCAGGGCAGCCCTATTCGCAATTTTATCTGATCTGATATTCAATATTAATCTGAATAACGTCAGGTAATTTCATGCAATGGTTTTCGTCCGTCGACTGGCATACACTGTTTGTCCCAGATACGCCCGCACTCGAGATTATCGCACGTGGCAGCATTATGTATCTGGTGCTTTTTTGCATACTTCGCCTGGTTCTCAAGCGGCAAGCTGGCGATGTCAGCATGACCGATCTGCTGCTGATTGTGCTTATGGCCGACGCAGCCCAAAATGCCATGGCGGCTAATTACCAGTCGTTGCCTGATGGTATTTTACTGGTGGCCACACTGGTATTTTGTAGCTTTAGCCTCGAATGGCTGGGATTTCATTTTCCCGCCATGGAATCGTTTGTGCACCCCTCGCCCTTGATCCTTATCCATAATGGACGCTTTATGCGCAAGAATATGCGAAAAGAACTTATCAGCGAAGCTGAGCTTATGAGCCAGCTTAGGCAACAAGGCGTTGAGGACGTAAAACAGGTGAAAAAAGCCTGTGTGGAAGGCAACGGTAAGATCAGTATTGTGCGCAAGGAATAATTATTTCCACTGGTTGCAGCTATCGATCACGCGCTGCACCTCAGCATCAGTGAGGAAGGGGTGGATAGGCAGCGATAATTCCTGCTGCGCAAAGCATGTCGCCTGCTTCAAATCCGATAAAACATGGTGCGGCGCTGGTAACGCTTTCTGCTGGGTAGAAAGCAGCGGATAATGCGTTGCCGTTTGGATATGGTTACGCTCCAGATGCGCAGCCAGACTATCACGCTCTGGCGTAAGCACAGGAAATAAATGCCATACGGACTGCGAACCTTCGGGTACAGGCGGCAGGATAATCGAGGGGTGGGTAATGCCGCGCTGGTAGCGCTGCGCAATAGCATTGCGGCGCGCAGTGAACTCAGCCAGCCTGGGCAGCATGCACTCGCGCAGTATTGCCGCCTGTATCTCATCGATCCTGCTGTTAAGACCGGGATGGTCATGGCTGTATTTCTGGCCCTGGCCATAGTTACGCAGCCGGCTGGCAAGGCCCGCTATCTCCGCTGCATCGGTCAATACCGCGCCGCCACTACCCAGCGCGCCTAAATTCTTGGTAGGATAGAAGCTTACAATAGCGCTCTGGCCTGCTGTTCCAACCGGCTTGCCGTGGCTCTTTGCGCCAATAGCCTGCGCACAGTCCTCCAGCATCATCAGCTTGTGGCGCGCGCGAAGCGCCTGAAGACCCGGCACTGATAGCGCATGCCC
>JAGVKI010000179.1 GCA_020050695.1 Alphaproteobacteria bacterium
GTGATAAATTAAAAGACGTCGTTATTTCTGGAAAACTGGTTCATCCGATTGTCGAAGGCGGCAAGGGAATTGGAGCAAGTAACGGCACCAGTGCTGGCGCATTTGCCGCAGCAGGCGCCGTGGGCACATTTTCAGGTGTAAACGCACAAAGCTATGATGAAAACGGTAATGTTGTACCTTACGTATATAGCGGAAAAACACGACGTGAACGCCATGACGAACTGGTAGCGCTCAGCACGCGCGGCGGCATTGAGCAGGCTAAAATCGCCCATGACATTGCTGGCGATAATGGCCGCATCCACGTCAACGTACTTTGGGAAATGGGCGGCGCGGAACGCGTGCTCACCGGTATTTTAGAAGGCGCCCCTGGCCTGGTTCACGGCGTTACCTGCGGTGCAGGCATGCCATACCGCCTGGGCGATCTGGCAGCGCATTACAAAGTGCATTACCATCCGATTATCTCCTCTGCGCGCGCTTTCAGCGCTTTGTGGAAACGTGCCTATAGCAAGACCAGCGAATGGCTGGGCAGCGTGGTGTACGAGGATCCGTGGTTAGCAGGCGGCCATAACGGCCTTTCCAACGCGGAAGACCCTAACCATCCGCAAGATCCGTATCCGCGCGTTGCGCAGCTGCGCAAGACCATGAACAGCTTCGGCCTGCAGGATATTCCTATCATTATGGCTGGCGGCGCATGGCACCTGAAAGAATGGGAGCACTGGCTGGATAACCCTGAAATCGGCATGATCGCTTTTCAGTTCGGCACGCGCCCGCTGCTGACGCAGGAAAGCCCGGTATCGGCAGAATGGAAACGCCGACTGATGACGCTTTCCGAAGGCGATGTGTTCCTCAACCGCTTCAGCCCGACTGGTTTTTATTCCTCGGCAGTGAATAATGAGTTCATCAAGGAATTGCGATTACGCGAAGACCAGCAGGTGGAATACCGCACCGAGCAGGAAGGCCTGTTTTCTGAGCCGCTGCCTGTGGGCGCACGTGGCCGCCCGGTCTATCTGCAGGACGATGACCGCGCACGCGTAGAACAATGGAAAGCAGCCGGTTATACCGAAGCGATGAAAACCCCGGATTCCACATTGATTTTCGTGACACCGGAGAAAGCCAAGGAAATCGTAGTCGACCAAGTGGATTGCATGGGCTGCCTCAGCCATTGCCGCTTTTCAAACTGGAAAGACCATGACGACTACACCACCGGCAAAAAGGCTGATCCGCGCAGCTTCTGCATTCAGAAAACCCTGCAGGACATTATTGCAGGCAACCCTGTAGACCATCAGCTGATGTTCTCAGGCCATAATGCGTACCGCTTTGCCAAGGATCCTTTCTATGCCAACGGTTTTGTCCCAACGATAAAACAGCTGGTTGAGCGTATCCTTACCGGGTACTAGGGTTTTCCAGCTTGTGGAGGCGTTCCTTCACGAAATATTCCATGTAGCGTAAATCCGCATCGGGAATATGGTCGGCATTATCGCGTATGGTTTCCATAATGCGCAGCGCATCATCCATCTCACCGCGTTTTTCATAGACCACCGCCGTCATCTGCTGCGCCCAGACGGGCACATCCTTATTGACCAGTGGCTTTGCCACCTTAAGCGCCAGATCCATATCATTCAGCTTATGCTGCGCCAGATAGATGGCCTGCAGCAGCCACCACCATTTATGTGCCACGTCATGGCTGGCATGCTCATACAGGTAATCAATGATATATCGTATATCCTGCGTCTTTTGCGTCTGACTGAAATAATAGGCCGCCAGTGAGGGCATCATATTGGAGCGGCTATCCAAGCGGTCGAGCAGGTACAACCAATCGGACAGCTTTTTATAATCATATTCACGCAGCGCCGTAAAACGACCGTACGTATCACCGGCATTTTGCAGTTCAAGCGCCTGCCAGCGAAAATAAAACTGCTCATCGCCCAGGCTAAGGGCCTTTGCCGCCGCAATCGTAGGCACTTCAGGCACAATGCCCAGCTTCGGCTTGATACTGCGCGTCTGCCACCAAGCCATGCCCTGGCACGCAAGCAGGCAGAGCAGACCTGCTTTGAGCAAACGCACGTTAGAATTCCTTCCTGCGAAAATCAATAATGGCAGCCAGCAGCAGCAGCGGAATAAAAATAACCGCCTGTAGCGGCACCCATTGCCAGCCCGCCAGTGTATCACCGCCATAGACCAGCCACTCGCTTTTACTGAACATGTCCAGGCGCGGCACCAGCATGGATATGCCCTGCAGCAGGTTTTTAAGCAGCGACCATTGCTGCCCCGCACTTGCCAACCCAGATTCAGACGTCATCACAAAAAACGCCATCATGCGTGACAGCACGTAAAAGCCCAGGCACCCCATAAACGCAGAAACAGCGCTACGCAGCGCAAAGGAGGCAAAGAGCGATAACGCCACCACCAGCATGGCTTCCAGCACCAGGCTGGCCGCAAATGCGCCGTAACCAAGCCAATCCTGCACGCCAAGGCACGCCATCAGCAGCAATACCGGAATAGTCAGCAAAAACGCTACCAGCGAAAATCCAAGCCAGTAGGAAAGCAGCAAACCCTGCCTGCTTACCGGACGCGACAGCATCACATCAATCTCTTTGCTGTCAAACGCCTGGCGTATATGGAAACAGGCAAAGACCATAAGCCCGATCATCAGGATAAGCCGCGCAGCGCCAGCCGATAAGGAAAGCGTCATCTGCGCGCTTTCAAGGAATGCGGTCTGCCCAAGGAGTATACAAATCAGTACGGCAAGGATAATGCCACCAAAGAGGCTGACAAACAGCCTGTCACGAATCGCCGTAATCAGGATGTAGCGTATGGTAGTTAGCATATTAGAAGTTAAGTGGGCGCGGATCCCTGGTGAACTTCTCGTATACTTCCTTATCCGCAGGCGCTGAACTGCCCGCCGAGTTGACGATCACAGCGCGGATAAAGATCACGAGTTCTTTCACATTGCTGGTTTTGCTGGTGCCTTTAAACACCTGGCCAATGATTGGCACATCCTGCGCGAATGGAACGCCCGTATCGCTATTTTCTGCACGGTCTTCCATAAGGCCGCCAATGACCATCACCTGGCCGCTCTTAAGCTTGAGGATAGAATCAAGTTCACGCACCTCAATCACCGGAAGTGTGCTGTTAATACCGGTTACGTCAATATTCTGTGCCGCGGCCTGTGCAAGGGTAAAGGCAACCGCCGGATCGGTTACCTGGCCCGTGATACGCGACAAGGTAGGACGTACGCTGAGCGTTACCTCGTTGGTTTCCGTATTGATCGACGGCTGCAGGGCAAGAATGATACCAATCGGCACCGTATGCGGCGTGGAATTAACCGTAATGGTGTTGGTAGCGCCGTTATTGATGGCCACCTGGTTCTGCTGCACGTTCAGTGTGAAATATACCTGGTTCTGTGCAAAGGTCAGCACTGCCTGCTGGTTATTGATCGCATGCAGGCGCGGACTGGAAAGTGTACGCGTTGTACCGAACGTCTGGGCAAGATTCAGCGCAGCATTCAGGTCGATGCCAGTTCCGCCAATACCCTCAACTGCAGCAGCAAGAGTAGCAATATTTGCTTTATCAGCTACACCGGCAAAAGTGCTGGTGAAATTGACCGTACCGTTACCGAGTTTGTTCCAGTCGATACCGCTGCGGAACTGGTCATTGAGTGAAATTTCAACGATCTTAGCTTCGATCAGCACCTGCGCAGAGGCATTCGTCTGAATTTTCTTCATGAACTGCTTCATCAGCACATGCTGTTTCTCAGTCGCAGAAACCGTCATGGTCGACGCTTCGCGGTTGATGATGAAGAAGGAACCGGCTACCGGCTCATCCGAGCCCGCAGCGTCTGCCTTTGGATCAGCCGCCACCAGTGGTGGCAATGCTCCCGGAGCACCTGCAACAGGCTGGGCAGCAAGGCTTGCGCCAATGGCGTCAGGCTGCGCCGCCATATCAATATTAGAAATACGCTTTACTTCCCTATAGGTCAGTATGCGCTTGACGCTTTCTTCAAACTGTTTCCAGAAATCACTTTCTGCTTTCGAGGTAACGCTGGAAGTCGAGCCATTGAAGAAGCCACGGCCTGCACCTGCACCACCAGCACCGCCGGCACCACCGCCAACACCACCGTTAACGACACCAGAATTATTGCTACCGCCACTGCCGCCGACATTACCGCCGCCACTGCCGCCATTACCACCTCCTGCACCACCGACATCGTTCGATGCCAGCACGCTTGTGCTAATATTGACGTTGCTCTGTGAACTACGGTCAAGGTTCAGGAAGTCAATCGAGTAAATTTCTACGTAAGGCGTATCACGCTCAACACGCATAATATTGTTTTTGATGGAATAACGAAGGCCAGCCAGATCAGCGATACGGTCGATCACTTCGTTAAACGGCCTGTCTTTGGCACGGAATGAAATACCACCGGTGATACCCGAGTCGATTTCCATATCGACATTGGCAATGCGGCCCAGTTCAATCAGCACGTCTTTAAGCGGCACATCATCGGTCACCGCAATGGATACCAGCTGGGTTTCAGCAATTTTAGGCGGCTTAGGTGCGGCTAAAATTTCTGCAAGTTCAGGAATGGCAGGTTCAATGATATTGCCGGTCTTAGCATTAATCATTGGCACGCCGGCATCGCCCATTTTCTCACCAGGCTCAGCATTGAGGTTCTGGTAATCGTCACGCTCAAGATTCATGGTTGGGTCGATCAGGTTCGGCTGATCAGGATTAAACAGGCGGCTTTTGGTAGGCCCGGTACCACAGCTGGACGCCAGAAATAGGCAGAGAAGTGCACTTACAAATTTATTTCCGTTCTTCACGCTTACTTATTCCTCTTGCACCGTTGACCTACTTTATACCAGCCCTGCTATTCCAATTCTATATTTTTGCTTTTCTGCAACGTTATATCCGTGTGGACAACCAGATAGCTATTTTAGTTTGGTATACAATGGCAGCGGTTAATATATCGTAAAGGGGAGAGCTTTCTTTATCAGCCCCATCCATGTGCTGCTGCGCAATGTCGTGATGCTCTTGCTCTTCAGCGCGGAATTGTTTAACCGTTGCCTGAAGTTCGCCCTCATCCATGGTTTCGAGTTCTTTTTCCTGCCCGGCGTAATGCTCGTCAATCACGCTTTCTACCGCTACGGTACAGGCCATTGCGGCCTTTTCACCGAGCAGTGCAGTCGCCGCGCCCAGCGCGAAACCCGCGACATGCCACAGCGGCATAAGCACCGTCGGGCGCACGTGACGCTTGCCAATCATGCCAGAAAATACATCCAGGTGCTTTTGTTCCTGGTCTGCCATCTCCTGAATCACATGACCCGCAGACGTTTTGCCAAGTACGGCAAGCTGCCCGGCATAGATACGCTTTGCGCCATATTCACCCGCATGGTTAA
>JAGVKI010000211.1 GCA_020050695.1 Alphaproteobacteria bacterium
CATACGAAAAAAAGGGCATAATTTTTTCGTTGGGATATGCATTTTTTACTAGGATTTCATTTTGAGCTGTGCTAGCCGCCCTACCATTTATTGGGCGTTTATACGGGTTTTTGTACACAAGGTGGCGCAAACCGTAAGCAAACCGTAAAGAAAAATTTAATTTGCCTTTTAGGGCATAAACACTTTATATATTCATTATATAAATCAATGCATTAATATTGTGCCTAAATATTAGGCAACGATGTGCAATGCTAGGTTTCCTCCCCTGTTTTAGAAAAAAACAGAGGGTTGCTAACAAACTTATCCACAGGTTTCGTGGATTACTTTCAGGCGTTGAAAAGGCTATAATAGGATATAGATTGAACCTATGGAAACTCCACGCATATCTCCTTCACTTGCCGATGGTCGAAGCGTCGTAAAACGTTATTGCGATAACTTGCCGCATACCCCGGGCGTGTACCGCATGATCGATACGCAGGGCGGCGTGCTCTATGTCGGCAAAGCAAAGAACCTGAAGAACCGCGTACTCAATTACGTCAACACGGCTGCGCTTAACAGCCGCTTGCAGCGTATGATTGCGCAGACTGCCTCGATGGAAATTATCACTACGCGCTCAGAAGCAGAAGCATTGTTGCTTGAGGCAAACCTGATCAAAAAATTCTCGCCTCGCTACAATATCCTCCTCAAGGACGACAAATCATTTCCTTACATCTTTTTTTCCGGTGATCATGAGTTCAGCCGCATCTCCAAGCATCGCGGCCCGAAAACCAGGAAAGGCAAGTATTTCGGGCCTTTCGTGTCTGCGCGCGCGGTGGATGAGACGCTCACCCTGCTGCAAAAGGCATTCCTGCTGCGCCCATGCTCAGATAACATATTTAAGAACCGCACGCGCCCGTGCCTGCAATATCAGATCAAGCGTTGCAGCGCTCCTTGCGTCAACAAGATTGCAGCTGATCAGTATAAGGAACTGGTAAGTCAGGCGCAGGCATTTCTATCAGGCAAAAGCCGCCAGATACAAGATGACCTGATCGCGCAAATGCAGCATCTCAGCTTGCAGATGAATTACGAGAAGGCCAGTGTCATTCGTGACCGCCTGAAAGCCATCCAGCAGGTGCAGCAGCAGCAAGGCATGGTAATGGCTATTGGCGATGCCGATGTCATCGGCCTACAGCGCCAGGGAGCGGATTGCTGCGTACAGATTTTCAGCTTCCGTGGTGGCCGCAATTATGGCAACCGCACCTGGTTTCCTGCGCATACCATCAATTACAGTGATTCGGAGATACTCAGTAATTTCATTGGCCAGTATTACCAGACGCAGCCGGTACCAAGCCTTATCCTTACCAGCCACCTGATTGAAGAAGCGCAATTGCTGGAAGAGGCGCTACGCCTCAACACCAATTACAAGGTGGAGATTGCGCACCCCCTGCGCGGTGAAAAGCGCGACGCGATCGAACAGGTCACCCGCAATGCACGGGAAGCACTGATTCGCCATATCTCGGTCAATGCGACGCAGCGTGAAGTCATGAACGGCGTACAGTCGTTGTTTGGGCTTGAGGATGTGCCTCAGCGCATCGAAGTGTATGACAACAGCCATATCATGGGTACGCATGCGGTAGGCGCGATGATTGTGGCAGGGCCGGAAGGCTTCACCAAGAACGAATATCGTAAGTTCGATATAAAGAACCCTAACACTGTGCCCGGCGATGACTATGCCATGATGCGTGAGGTGTTTATGCGCCGTTTCCGCAAATTACAGGAGAGCGCGCAATCGCAAGAGAATGCACCCGACGATGACATCAAAAAACCTGACTTGATTTTGATCGATGGCGGACTGGGACAGCTAAATGCGGTGAGCAAAGTATTTGAGGAGATGGGTATTCAGGGGCTGGTCTATGTGGGTATTGCCAAAGGCCCGGATCGCAACGCCGGGCGTGAGCAATTCTTTATCCCTGGAAAAGAGCCGTTCCAGCTGCCGCCGGATGATGCGGTGCTGCATTATTTGCAGCGTCTGCGCGATGAGGCGCACCGCTTTGCCATTGGTGCGCACCGTAATAAGCGCAGCAAGTCGATGCGTACCTCGGAGCTGGACGCGATTCAGTTTATTGGCCCGGGCAGGAAAAAGGCGCTATTGCATCATTTCGGCTCTGCCGGCGCGGTGGCGGCTGCCAGTATTGATGATATTCAGAAAGTGCCCGGCATCAGCAAAAGCACGGCGCAGGTGATCTACCAGCATTTTCATGGCGGTGAGATAGAGCAATAGCCGGTGTAAAAAGCTTAGGCGATGCCTGCCTCGCGTAGCGCAGCAGAAATCTGGTTTACGGTTTCAGGTGTATTTTGCGCATCCTTAAATGCCAGGGCAATATTATCGAGCGCCTGGGCTTGCTCCGCATTCAGGCCGTACTGGCTTTTGACCATGGTCAGGAATGCAGGAAGAGGGCCGCCGCCAGTAATAAAGTCATTATCGCTGCCGCTGCTGGCCTCGGGATTTAGTACCGACATGATGTCGCCAATACCAGAGCTGCTGCCAGAACTGCTTGAAAACTCACCAAACAGGCTATCTAAAATGTCGCCGCCGCCAAATAATGCGCCAAAAGCCGCGCTGTTTATACCCAGGGCGCCTGAGGTGGTGCCGGAACTGCTGCTCTTGGAACTGGCCTTTGACTCTTGCTGCGTCTGGGACAGGAGTTCAAACAGGGCATCGTCGGTGGATGCTGTGCTTTTGGTTGTCGTGCTTGCCGTAATGGCAAATAACGCGGATTGGGATTGAATACTGGTCATAG
>JAGVKI010000085.1 GCA_020050695.1 Alphaproteobacteria bacterium
AAGTAATCGAGCAGAGCAAAAAGATTCTGGGCATGCCTTCGGATTACCTGCTTGGCATCGTGCCAGCATCTGACACCGGCGCTGTTGAAATGGCGATGTGGTCGCTGCTTGGCCCTCGCGGTGTAGACGTATTGGCATGGGAAAGCTTCGGCGCAGGCTGGGGCTCGGATTGCAAAAGCCAGCTGAAGCTGACTGACCTCAATGTATATAAAGCCGATTACGGCAAACTGCCTGACCTTACCAAGGTCGACTGGAATCGCGACGTGATCTTCACCTGGAACGGCACCACCTCGGGCGTGCGTGTTGCCAGTGGCGATTGGATCGCTGATGACCGCAAAGGCCTTTCGATTTGCGATGCGACCTCTGCCGCATTTGCTATGGATCTGCCATGGAACAAACTCGACGTGGTAACCTGGTCGTGGCAGAAAGTGCTCGGCGGCGAAGCGGCGCACGGCATGATCGCGCTGTCCCCACGCGCGGTTGAACGCCTCACCACCCATACACCATCATGGCCAATGCCAAAGATTTTCCTGATGAGCAAAGGCGGCAAGCTGATCGACGGCATTTTCAAGGGCGAGACCATCAACACCCCATCCATGCTCTGCGTGGAAGACGCGCTTGATGGCCTGAAATGGAGCGATAGCGTAGGCGGCCTGAAAGGTCTCATCAATCGCAGCGAATCCAACCTGAAGGCAATCGCTGATTGGGTGGCTAAATCCGATTGGGCGGCCTTCCTTGCCGAAGACGAAAAAACCCGCTCCTGCACCTCGATATGCCTGAAAATTATTGATCCGTCTTTCACCGCGCTTTCACCTGATGCACAGGCAGAAGCAGCCAAGAAAATCGCATCGGTCCTCGAAAAAGAAGGCGTGGCATACGACATCGGCGCGTACCGCGATGCTCCGGCTGGCCTGCGTATATGGGGCGGCGCTACCGTTGAAACCAGCGACATCAAATCGCTTCTGCCATGGCTCGACTGGGCCTGGGCTGAAGTAAAAAATACCGTAGCGAAGGCGGCTTAATTTATAGCTGTCATCCCGGCCTGCGCCGGGATGACAAGGATTCAAAATAATAATTACACTATTTCATCAACCTCTTTCCCCAATAAAAAGTAAGGAAAAACACTATGCCTAAAGTTCTCATAGCCGACAAACTCTCCCCGCAAGCCATCGACGTATTCAAGCAAAAGGGCGTTGAAGCCGACGTTAAAACCGGTATGACCCCGGAAGAGCTGCTTGCCTGCATCGACCAGTATGACGGGCTTGCCGTTCGCTCCGCAACCAAAGCCACCGCCGCTGTGCTTAAAGCTGGCACCAGGCTGAAAGTGGTTGGCCGCGCGGGTATTGGCGTTGATAACGTGGATATTCCTGCGGCTACCGCTGCTGGTATCGTGGTGATGAACACCCCGTTTGGTAACTCGGTAACCACGGCTGAACATGCGCTGTCGCTGATGATGTCGCTCGCGCGCCAGATTCCGCAGGCGAACGCATCGACCCATGCAGGTAAATGGGAAAAGAACGGCTTTATGGGCGTTGAACTGGCTGGCAAAACGCTTGGTCTTATCGGTGCGGGCAATATCGGCTCCATCGTAGCTGACCGCGCGCAGGGCCTGAAAATGAAGGTGATTGCGTCTGACCCGTTCCTGTCCAAGGAACGCGCTGAGGCACTGAACATCGAAAAAGTAGAACTTGATGAACTACTCAAGCGTGCTGATTTTATTACCCTTCACACCCCGCTGACCGATTCGACCCGTAACATCCTGAACAAGGATACGCTGGCGAAATGCAAAAAGGGTGTTCGTATCATCAACTGCGCGCGCGGCGGCCTGGTCAATGAAGCCGACCTGAAAGCGGCGCTTGAATCCGGCCATGTGGCTGGCGCAGCGTTTGACGTGTTCGAAGAAGAACCGGCAAAAACCAATATCCTGTTTGGTCTGCCAAACTTCATCGCTACCCCGCATCTGGGTGCATCCACTACGGAAGCGCAGGAAAATGTAGCGGTGCAGGTGGCTGAACAGATGGCAGATTACCTGACCACTGGCGCGGTAACCAATGCGCTGAACATTCCGTCCATATCGGCGGAAGATGCAGCCAAGCTGAAGCCATACCTCATGCTCGCCGACCAGCTCGGCAGCTTTGCCGGACAGCTTACCGAAACGGGTCTTAAGTCCGTCAAGATCGAGTATGAAGGAAAGGCCGCTCTGCTCAACACCAAGCCACTGACCGCTGTTGCGCTCAAAGGCTTGCTTTCCCCGATGATCGAAGGCGCCAATATGGTGAATGCCCCGGTGATTGCTAAAGAACGCAACATCGAAGTAAGCGCCACCAGCCATGACCGCACTGGCGATTACCAGACGCTGATTCGCGTCACCGTAGTAACCGATAAGCGCACCCGCACGGTATCGGGCACGTTGTTCGGCGCGCAGCCGCGTATCGTTGAAGTCAATGGTATCAAGCTGGAAGCTGGCCTTGGCAAGCGCACGCTGTACATCAACAACGATGACAAGCCGGGCTTTATCGGCAGCCTCGGTTCATTGCTGGGTAAGTCCGGCGTGAACATTGCGTACTTCCATTTAGGCCGCAACGAAGCGGGCAGCGAAGCTATCGCGCTTGTAGAGGTCGACCAGAATATTTCGGCTGAACTGCTTGCTGAAATTGCCAAGCTGCCAAGTGTTAAACAAGCTAAGCTTCTGTTGTTCTAGTTATGCAAAAACCCATCTGGCATCAGTTAATAAGATATCTTATTTGCTATGTCGGATGGGTTGTTTTTATTGCCCTGTTCACAGGCATATATGCGGGCCTGGATGAATGGACCAGAGAGTGGGTGCGCTGGGATTCAAACTGGTATAAGCAAATCGCAACCGAGGGTTATAGCCCGCAGGAATACAAGGCCTTGGCGTATCCGCCTGGCTATCCCTATCTTCTAAAAGTCCTGACTTATATTCTGCCGCTTAGTCTGCCGACAACGGCGCTGCTGCTTAATCTTATATGTTATTTCGGGGCGCTGGTCATTGCCACGGAACTGCTTTGCCATGTGTTCCAGTTGCCCAACCGCGTTCTCTTTTTTGTGGCTACGCTAAGTGCGCCTACGGGCTATTTTGTCTTTTCCGTGTATTCGGATTTTTTGTTCATGCTGATGTTATGGGGGCTGCTATTGCTGGCAATACGCTATCCTGACAACCGCAAATCGCAGATAGCGCAGGTGGTGCTCCTGCTGACTATTCCGTCGATTCGCATTGCAGGTTATTCATTGTTTTCCTGGCTGGTACTGCGCCGCTGGCTGGCATTGGCGCTGGTGATTCCTTTTTCCGCATGGCTCTATCTGAATTATGTGCTGACAGGCGACCCCTTGTTTTTTGTTTCCGTGCAGCAACGATATGCAATGCCTGAAGGCAATATAATAGACGGATTCTTACTTACGTTTGGTAATCTGCATGATATTCCTACAATGCCTTCATGGGATTACTGGTGCTATTATCTGCAGTTTATATTCCTGCCTGCGGCGTATTTAATAATGCTTGGCGCTGCCATTGTGTGGATGGCGCGCAGGGGGGAATATCTGCTGGCTATTAGTGCTGCCAGTCTGCTCCTGATTTCACATTATGGCTCGTTCTGGCGCAGTGTAATACGCTACGATATGCAGGTGGTACCCTATCTATTTGTGCCATTATTCTTTATGGCAACCAAGCATTCCTCTGCCAATGTCCGCTTGCTGGGCGGCTTCCTTATTGGTGTGGTGGTAATGGGGCAATTGATTCTGCAGGTCATATCTGCATGGCTGCTCAAACAAGGAATGTGGGCATTTTAAAATGATGAAGCTGTTTTATACGCCCCTTTCTCCCTATGCGCGCAAATGCCGCATTATCATTATTGAAAAGGGTATGGAAGGACGGGTGGAACTGGTTCACACACCGCCGGTAGACAGCCCGCCCGAACTGCTTGCGGCAAACCCCTTAGCGCGCGTTCCGGCCCTGGTCACAGATGATGGCCAGCATTTCTGCGAAAGCCCGGTGATCTGCGAATATCTTGATATGCTGGTGCCTAAACCGCAGATTATTCCAACCTCCGGCAAGGCACGTTTTGATGCGCTGGCGCTATCTGCGCTTGCTCACGGCATTATGGATTCCTCTGTGTCTTGTGTGCTCGAAGGCCGCCGCCCGGATGAAAAGCAATACCGCCCATGGATTGAGCGCAAAGAAGCAGCCATTGTGCGTTCACTGGAAATGATGGCAAGCCAGCTTCCGTCTGAAAACAGTTTTGATATTGGCACCATTAGCGCTGTTGTGGCGCTGGACTATATTTCTATCCGCCAGCCGCATATTAACTGGCGAGGTGACCACCCCGCCATGGCTGCGTGGCATGCCGCACAATCCAGCCGCCCCTCATTTACCACTACCGCGCCTGTGCTTTAACATTTAAATACAGTAGTATAGATTATCAGAAATAAAGCCATACCGCCTTGACTTTATTAATGTTCGTTAATACTATGTCTGGCTATGAACAGGGACAAAACAAACGATTTACATCAGCAGCCTTTATATGACTCGCAGGAACTGCGCGGGGTGATCCTTGTC
>JAGVKI010000282.1 GCA_020050695.1 Alphaproteobacteria bacterium
CATGGATTCGCTCAATATCCATGAAAAGCTGCTGTCTGCTATTGTGGAAGCCAAAATCGACCAGGTAAACGGCATTGAATTCCGTCTGGCAAAGCCCGAAGAGCGCGCCATGCAGCTGCGCGTAAAGGCATTTGAAAATGCCAAAGCCAAGGCAGCGGCATTGGCAGAGGCTGCCGGTGCCAAGCTGGGCAAGGTTCTGGTGATTTCGACCACCAGCAACAGCATCAACATGCCATCACCGCCAATGCCTATGTTTGCCAAGGCCATGCGTGCCGACAGCAGCGCTGAAATGTCCGTAGCCCCAAGTCTGCCGGGTATGGTAGAATTAGAAGAGTCCGTTAGCGCGGCATTTTCATTGGAATAGAAATTATGGCAACGCCTAAAAATAGCGATAAAAAGAAGACGCAAAAGCCAAAGGCAGGTAGCAAAGCACCTGCGCCTGCGGCTGACAAAAAACCAGCCCAGCCGGTGCCCGAAATGGGCGGACGCGGCGGCCTTGATCCTACGCGTTATGGCGACTGGGAAATCGGTGGCCGCTGTGTCGATTTTTAATCATTTCTAACCAGTAGTTTAAGCATGCGTAAAATCAAAAACCGCGACGTCAATTTTCTTTTGAATGCTGTTATATTGACGCTGATCATCATGGCGGTGCTGCATACCATTGCCCCAATGGTATCGCCGCCCGATACCAAAGGCCCGCAGGTAGACGCCTTTACCAAGGAACTGGTGCCAGTGCGCCCTATGGAGATGGAAAAAAAGCTCCATAACGCCGAGGGAAAGCCGAGCATGCTGATCGTGTATGCCTCCTGGTGCGGCTATTGCCGCAAGCTGGTGCCGGAAGTGGTGTCGCTGATAAAAGATAAAAAAATCGATGGCAAACAGGTGTTTTTATTATCGGTGGATAAGGAGCCTGCTGATCTAAGCAATTATATCGTCCGCAACGAATATTCCGGGGTATTTACTCCTTATATTATCCAGGAAGGCACCTCGCATGAACTGGCGGGTGTGCTGTCTGTAACCGGCGGCAGCTATAAGGGCGGCATTCCTTATATTGGTTTTTTCAATTCTGACGGAAAACTGGTTGCAGAAACCACAGGGATGGTTGATAAGGAACGCCTTCTGGCCGATTATAACAAGGCCAAGGCTAAACCATAATTACCTAAGATCATAAGGAAGACCCATGGATATTACTAAAATTCCGGTTGGAAAAAACCCTCCGACGGATGTCAATGTTATCATCGAAGTGCCAATGGGCTCTGAGCCTATCAAATACGAAATGGATAAAGACTCCGGCGCGCTTTTTGTCGACCGATTCCTGCACACCGCGATGAACTATCCATGCAATTATGGTTTTATTCCCCACACGCTTTCTGGCGATGGTGACCCTGCTGACGTGCTGGTGTTTGGCCGCCGTCCATTGATGCCGGGCTGCGTGGTAGCTGCGCGTCCAATCGGTGTATTGCTGATGGAAGATGAAGCGGGCCAGGACGAAAAAATCCTCGCTGTGCCGCATGACCGCCTGCACCCATTCTTTAATGATGTAAAATCCTACAAAGACCTGCCGCAGATCCTGCTGGACCAGATCGCGCATTTCTTCGAGCATTATAAGGACCTGGAATCCAACAAATGGGTGAAGGTGACGGGCTGGAAAGATGCATCCGATGCAGAGCGTATGGTTATGGAAGCCGTAGAACGCGCCAAAGGCAAATAATCACGTAAATAATATCTTAAGAGACACATCCCCCGCCACCCTGGTAGTTAC
The DNA here is from genome assembly GCA_020050695.1 of Alphaproteobacteria bacterium. Classification (GTDB taxonomy): domain Bacteria; phylum Pseudomonadota; class Alphaproteobacteria; order Rickettsiales; family SXRF01; genus JAGVKI01. Next base: position 1,763 of record JAGVKI010000282.1, read on the forward strand.
CAGGGGGCGCGGGGATATAAGACATCGTGCGTTCAGCGATTATTCATCATCGCCGCAGTGCGGGCAGTAACCCACTTCATCCAGCTCGAGCGTGCTGCGGCACTTCGGGCAGGTCGGCAGGTTGTCGTCGATCTCGTTTGGGACGAGTATAAAGTAACACTCCCCCAGATCGACGCTGATGCCCTTTGGCGGCAGCGTCGTGACTTCGATGTCCATCGACTCACCCGGCTTCAGTTTGCAGCGGATGCGCTGCTGGTTAACCTGGTAGTCGACACCGAACTCCTGCCTGCTGATGTTTTTGATGGTCAGGAGGTGAACCTCCGCCTCATCCAGCAGCAGCGACTTGCCGTGCTTCCCCACCAAGGTTTCACCCTTGATGCGAACGATGCCATCTGCTTTAACGCTCTTCATGGGGTGTATAACCCACTCTTTGCGGAAACTGCTCTTTCACGATGAGGGACTTCCTCATGATTACTAGAGCATAGTAAGACTCTATTATTCTAGCATGTAGAGCAGGGGCCGCTGTGAAGCTTTTGTTACACGCGATACGGATGAGATGGTTTTCAACAAATTGATTTGTAATAATTTTTTTGTATTGTCATCATTCGGTAAGATTAAAAAACAAGGAATTCTGCGCTATGGCTTGAACTGCTTATGGGGCACTGTGGTTATTTCGCCCGAAGAGGTTGCCGAACCACTCCCCAAAGGCATCATTGAATTGACTTCTCTGCTTAGATAGGCCTATAGCTTTACGTCTTGTTTTTTTAGGACGTTCACATTCAAAAACGAAAAATAATTGGGAGCAGTGAATAAATGAGTATCACGACGTTTATTATTGCCTGCGGCATCGTATCGCTGCTGTATGGCATTTTCGCAGGCCGTTCGATTATGGCTGCACCAGCGGGCTCTGAACGCATGGTTGGCATCGCAGCGGCTATTCAGGAAGGCGCTCGCGCTTACCTCAACCGCCAGTATCAGACCATTGGCATGGTAGGCGCAGTTATCTGCGTGCTTATTTCATGGAAACTTGGTTGGTTTGTTGGTGTCGGCTTTGCCATTGGCGCTATCTGCTCCGGCCTTGCTGGCTATATCGGCATGAATATTTCCGTACGCGCTAACGTGCGTACAGCAGAAGCCGCTAAATCCGGCCTTCAGCCTGCACTTACCATCGCCTTTAAATCGGGCGCGGTAACTGGCATGCTGGTGGTTGGCCTTGGTCTGCTTGGCATTACCCTCTATTATATGTACCTCCAGAATATGGGTCTTGAGACCCGCAAGATCATGGAAGCGCTTGTTGCCCTTTCATTTGGTGCTTCGCTGATTTCGATCTTTGCACGTCTTGGTGGCGGTATTTTCACCAAAGGCGCTGACGTAGGTGCTGACCTCGTGGGCAAAGTAGAAGCCGGTATTCCCGAAGATGACCCACGCAACCCTGCCGTTATCGCTGACAACGTAGGCGACAACGTAGGCGATTGCGCTGGTATGGCGGCTGACCTTTTCGAAACCTATGTAGTAACCATTGTTGCCACGATGCTTTTGGCGGCTATTTACTTCACTGGCGCTGTTCAGCAGACCATGATGCTCTATCCGCTGGCTATTGGCGCAGGTTGCATCCTGACGTCGGTTATCGGCACCTTCTTTGTAAAGCTTGGTAAGAGCAAGAACATCATGCAGGCGCTGTATAAGGGCCTTGTCGTGACTGCTGTACTGTCTGCCGGTTTTATTGTGTATATCACTGACCATATGGTTGGGCTTGAAGTGCCTTACACCATTGGCGATCTCACCTTCA
>JAGVKI010000323.1 GCA_020050695.1 Alphaproteobacteria bacterium
CTGTTTCCATGTCGGCCAGCTATGTTCTGTTGCCCATGCAGGCTCGATCCATTCAGCCAGTTCCGGCAGTTTTTCCAGTGCCATCTCCACCATCTTGCCAATACGGCGCGAGGTCAGGCCTAATGTCAGCGGGTAGACGGCATCTGGTTTCTGCACCTCCGCCAGCTTATCGGCAGGCGCGATAATGTCGGGGTGCGCCATTTGCAGCTGGTGCTCGAAATGTTCCACCTTACCGCTGATCGCGCGTTTAGAACCTACCGGCAATATCTGTTTTACATAATCCTCACGCGCATTGAAAAACACCAGCGTGATCTCGCCCGTATCATTGGAGCAGAGCACCTTGTAGGGCTTGCGGGAACCACGGCGGATACCCGGCGGCGGCGGTAGATGGTCATCGACCTTGACTACCACCGTAATAATAGCACCGTCTGGCGCTTCATTCAGGCCGCAGGTAAAGCGCCTGTCCACCAGCCCTACCGGCAGGTGAAAGAGTAAGTCGCGTATGATGGGGGTGGTTGTACCGTCCAGCGCCGTTGCAGCAGGCAGCAGGCGTGTAAGCGCCTTGGCGGTTGCACCGCCTACCCCCTTTATCCGGGTAATACTTGAAAAAAGAAAGAAAAGTGATTCATGCCGCATGCCCTAAGCTTAACGGCTAGACAAATAAAATCAAACTTCTATGTTTTGGTTCATTATTATTATTTTCTAAGGATAGACACGACCATGCCACAAGCGATGAAATTACCTAAATCCCTGAATATCAAGTTTGAAGGTGATCCGGAAGAAATGCTGGACAACCTGATGGGCGAAGCCTTCGAGGCCGCGCAGCCTGATCTGCTGGCAAAGCTGGATAAAATGGAAGGAATCGATGAACGTATAGAAGAAGCGCATCCTGGTGAAGAGGTTGACTCGGATGAGTGGCTCTCTTACCAGATTGGCATGTTGCTATATACCTATATCAGCCATCGCACCGGTATTGTTGTACCGGAAGATATTGAGGACAAGAAAGCCATGCCGGATTCCATGCTGAGCAGGGTGTTAGGCGATATTACAGAAGTGCTTGGAGAAGATGCGGCGCAGGAAATGTTCAGCCCTATCACTGCGCATGCCGATAAAGTGATTACAGCCAAGTTTGGGCAAAAACTAAATTAGTCTTTGTCAGCTGCTTTACGCTTATTCAGGTCTTCCACATCGGTAAGGATGTTGACGGCATTGGCGCCCAGTTCGTCAAGGGCCTCGATGCACTTGTCCATAACGGTTTTCTCACCGGCACGGCCACCTACACGGCAGAAGGTGATGCTTACGCTCAGGCCCACATTCGACTTATCGGGAAGCGCAAACGGATTAGCAGCAATCTGCCAGCGCAGACGGTTAAAGGTCATGCGCGCCGCTTCGCTGGTGGTATCCATCAATAAAACGCCTACGCGCTTATTGCTGACAGCCCCTACTACGTCATCAGGACGAAGGCTCTGGCGGCATACCTGCGCACCATGCTTCAGTAGCGCATGACAAACTGTGCGGCCATATTGCGCGAACAGTTCATCATAATGGTCGATCTGAATAATCGCAAAAGACGACTTTACATCGCCCTTGTTGTTATAATACCCCATCAGTTCGATGTCTTTGGCCAGCGAGGCTTTATCAGGCAGCCCCGTTTCAGGATCGAGCGATTCATGGCCTTTGAAATTGTCCTGGATTACCTTGCGAACGGCTTCGTTTTTCTTGATGCCGGTCTTATCGTGAAGCACCAGTTTGAAGAAAATCTTGTCGTCCTTGGAATCGGCACGCACCACTTTCAGGCGGTAGCTGGTTTCCTTGGCGTCACCACCAATAACGCTAAACGACTGTACGCGGCCAAGAACACTGCCGACATCGTTAGTGCCATCATCAAACTCTACATATTCTTCAAGCATTTCACCAATGCGCTTTGGCAATATCTTGCTAAGCGGCTTACCTTTGAGCTTTTTGGTGGTAAGACCAAGCATTTCCTCGGCTTGCGGATTAAGATCGCTGATTTCTATCGACTTGTCGCCGTTATTCTGGCAAACGGTTATGACGGCGTCGTCGCCGCGGTGGCTAAGCATCATAGGAAAAATACCTTGGTTTTATAGGACTATTTCAATGCTTAACCTAATATAAGAAAATGAATAAAGAATTAACCCTACAACGATTCATTCTGAGCCGAATTAACTATGGAAAACCGCCTGAAACGCCTTCGTTACCGCAGCTGGCACCGTGGCTGCAAGGAAACCGACATTATTCTGGGCAATTTCTCTGACCAGAAGCTGGAAACCCTCACGCCTGCCCTTTTAGACGTGTATGAGCGCCTTCTGGACGAGGATGACGCCAATATATGGGACTGGATCAGCGGTAAAAGCAGCCCTTCCCACGAAGAATACACCCCGCTGATCACCATGTTCAGGTCCTACGGCCTGCCTGCTGAATAAGCCATGACCACAGTTCCTACCCCCGCCAAAGTCCGTAACCAGCCGTGGAAGTTCGCCGGTGTACCGGCAGGCTCCGAAGCGCTGGTGCTGTCGGAACTGTGTAATGAGCACCTGAAACTGGGCTCTGGCGGCCAAACCGTCATTCATATCGCCGTAAATGACCGCAGCCTGGACATGATGGCGACCAACCTCGCCTTTTTCGCCCCCGATGCGCAGGTGCTGGTATTTCCCGCCTGGGACTGCATGCCTTACGACCGCACTTCGCCCTTAGCAGCGATCATGGCACAGCGCGTAGGCGTACTATCGCAGCTTGCATCTGAAACAAAAAAACATCCCAAACGCATTATCCTGACCACCGTTAATGCCATTTTGCAGAAACTGCCGCCGCGTCAGGTGATGCGCAGCGTGGTGTTTACCATCAGCAAAGGCCAGAAACTCAACCGCGACGGGCTGCTTGCCTACCTGCTGACGCAAGGGTACCAGCGCACCGGCAAAGCCATGGAACCGGGCGAATTCGCCGTGCGCGGCAGCATTATCGATATTGTGCCCTCAGGCATGAGCGAAGGCATACGCATTGACCTGTTTGGCGACGATATTGAAAGCATCCGTTCGTTTGACCTGCTCTCGCAGCTGACCCAGAGTAATCTGGATACAATTGAACTCTACCCCGTCAGCGAAGTGCTGCTGAACGATGAGAGCATACAGCATTTCCGGGAGAATTACCGCGAACTGTTCGGCGCCGTTTCCAAAGATGACCCGCTCTACGAATCCATCTCGCAGAAGCGCAATTATGTCGGCATGGAGCACTGGCTCCCCTTGTTTTACGACAAGATGGAAACGCTGTTTGACTACTGCCCTGACGCGCTGGTCAGCATGGATCATGAAACGCAGGCCGCCATCGAAGAGCGGCAGGAAAGCATCCTGGATTATTATGAGGCACGCGCCCAAGCTCTTAAAAATATGGCCCTTAAAAACACCTCCGCTAAAAACAGCTTTGCAGCAGGCAGCATCTATAACCCTGTGCCACCCGATAAGGCGTTCCTTACCCTTAGTGCATGGAAAGCAATCTCCGCAGACCTGCAATCGGCTATATTCTCGCCGTTTATTGAAAGTTCTACTTCCACAGGAACCATCACAGTTGGCTACCGCCCAGCCATGCGCTTTACGCAGTCGCAGGAAGGCCGCACACCGTTTGACCAGCTAAAGGACGCCACTGAAAGCGCCGCAGCTAAGAACAAATCCATACTGCTTGCCTGCTACTCACAAGGCTCACGCGAACGCATACAAACACTGCTCATGGAACGTGGCAAAGACCATGGCTTCCATTGCCTGAAAATCGATGCTTGGAAAGATGCAAAAAGCGTACGTGGCAAAGCCATAGGCCTTACCGTGCTGCCGCTGGAAAACGGCTTTGAAACCGACAGGTACGTTATACTCAGCGAACAGGACGTACTGGGTGAACGCATTGCCCGCGCCCGCCCTAAGAAGAAAAAATCCGATGTGTTCATGGCCGAATCCGCCATGTTCAGCGAAGGCGAACTCGTCGTGCATAAAGAGCATGGCATTGGCCGCTTTGAAGGCCTTGTTATCGTCACCGTTTCTGGTGCTGCGCATGACTGCCTGAAAATCATCTACGCCGATGACGACAAGCTGTTCCTGCCGGTCGAAAACATCGACATGGTGTCGCGCTTTGGCATGGAAGAAGACGGCGTCAGGCTCGATAAACTCGGCGGCGTTTCCTGGCAATCGCGCAAGGCAAAACTCAAACAGCGCATTAAACTTGCAGCGGAGGCCCTGCTTAAAACCGCTGCCCAGCGCCAGATTCGCAGGGGCACGGTGCTGGAAACACCCACCGGCACCTATGACGATTTCTGCGCACGCTTCCCTTATGTCGAAACCGAAGACCAGGCACGCGCTATTTTAGATGTGCTGGAAGATCTGCATTCGGGCAGGCCGATGGACCGCCTGATCTGCGGCGACGTAGGCTTTGGCAAAACCGAAGTAGCACTGCGCGCCGCATTTGTTGCCGCATGCAGCATGGAACATAAATTGCAGGTGGCGGTCATTGCACCCACCACCCTGCTTGCCCGCCAGCATTTCCGTAACTTCTCAGCGCGGTTTGCAGGCTTCCCGGTTACCGTGCGCCAGCTGTCGCGTATCGTGCCTGCCAAAGACCAGAAGGAAACACGTGAGAAACTGGCTGAAGGCAAAGTCGATATTATCGTGGGCACACACGCGCTGCTTTCCAAGCAGGTGCAATTCAAAAATCTCGGTCTGCTCATCGTCGATGAAGAGCAGCATTTCGGTGTAGCACAGAAAGAAAAACTCAAAGAATTGAAGTCCGATGTGCATGTACTGACGCTCTCGGCAACCCCTATTCCGCGCACGCTGCAAATGGCGCTTACCGGGGTTCGCGACCTGAGCCTCATCACCACACCGCCGATTGACCGACTGGCGGTACGCAGCTTCGTGATGCCCTTCGATTCAGTGGTCATCAAAGAAGCCTTGCAACGCGAAATGCACCGTGGCGGTAAATGCTTTGTGGTAACCCCGCGCATCAAACATATCGCAGAACTGAAGGCCCATCTGGCTGAACTGGTGCCGGAAGCCAAGGTGTGCGTGGCGCACGGGCAGATGCCGCCCGCCGATCTCGATGACATCATGAACCAGTTTTATGACGGCAAGTTCGATATATTACTGTCTACCGCCATCATTGAATCAGGGCTGGATATTCCAACCGCCAATACCATGATCATCCATAATGCGCACCTGTTTGGCCTTGCGCAGCTGTACCAATTGCGTGGGCGCGTAGGCCGCGGCAAAATCCGTGCATATGCTTATTTCCTGCTGCCGCACCGCAAGGAACTTACCAAGAACGCCACCCGCCGACTGGAAGTTATGCAGACGCTCGATACGCTCGGTGCGGGCTTTACCCTCGCCAGCCACGACATGGATATTCGCGGTTTCGGTAACCTGGTGGGCGAAGAACAGTCCGGCCATATCAAAGAAGTAGGTATCGAACTGTACCAGCAGATGCTGGAAGAAGCCGTTGCCGCCATCAAAGCAGGCAAGAAAGATGAACTGGACGAAAACCTGCCCGAAACCAAAGAATGGTCACCGCAGATCAATCTTGGCCTTTCCGTACTTATACCGGAAGAATATGTGCCGGACCTGCAGCTGCGCCTTGGGCTTTACCGCCGCGTAACCGACCTTGCTACCGCAGAAGATATTGATAGTTTTGCCGCAGAACTGGTCGACCGTTTTGGCCCGTTGCCCGAAGAAGTCAGCAACCTGGTTGCCGTGCTGGGCATTAAGCTGCTTTGCCGTAAAGCAGGCATTGA
>JAGVKI010000275.1 GCA_020050695.1 Alphaproteobacteria bacterium
AAAATACGTGTTTTGAATTCATGGTAATAAGATGAGGAAAACTGCTGTAGGCTGCAGCCGCCGCAGATGTCAAAATACCCACACGGGGGTATGCTACGCTGCGGGCCGGGGGTAATTACGGTTTCAATCTGCGCCTGCAGGCCATCACGGTTTTCATGCACAATGCGCGCACGCAGCACATCGCCGGGAACGGATTTTGGAATAAAAACAGGTTTGTTATGATGGGTAGCAATACCATCACCCAGTCCGCCCAGCGAAGTTACCGTAACATCGATGCTTGCGCCTATTAAAGGCGCGCCGTCAGGCAAGGGAGGGTGTGCAGGCAAAATTAAGCTGTGATATCCGGATAGATTTCATGTTCCAGCTTGATGATCTCATCGCGCATGGAAAGCTTCAGCTTCTGATAACGCTTGCGGGAAAACTCGTCGAGCGTGTCCTGTTTGATTACATCGTCCAGTTCGCGGTGTTCTGCGCGTAAGGACTCTAACCTTTTGATAAGAATAAGATCTTCGTTCATAGTCTCTAACAATAGCCATACATTAGGGGCAAGAAATTCCTTACCGGGGGATTTTTTTGCCCAAGTTTGCACCATTTCTAAAACGTAGACATTATAACAAAAAATTAAGCCTGCGCCTACTGCTTTATACAAAATTAAGGATTAATCCGTGCGACTGACTAATCTGTTGAATATCAATCAGATGGGATGCCTTCCCAGCGTTTAACCAGGCTATGGTCAACATCAAAAAGATCCAGAATACGCCCTACCGTATGGGTCACCATGGCGTCCAAGTTTTCCGGCTTATTATAAAAAGCCGGAACCGGTGGGGCGATGATGCCGCCCATCTCCGAAACGCAGAGCATATTTCGCAAATGCGCGTTATTGAGCGGGGTCTCACGCGCCATAAGCACCAGTTTACGGCGCTCTTTTAATATAACATCTGCCGCGCGGGTAAGCAGGTTGGTAGAACTGGCGGTGGCAATCTCTGCCAGGCTGCGCATGGAGCAGGGGGCTACCACCATGCCGCGGGTTTTAAACGAACCGCTGGCTATGGAGGCTGATAGATCGGTAACTGAATAAAAATGGCTGGCCAGCTTTTGTACGTCTGTCAGCGAATAGGGCGTTTCATGGGCAATGGTGATTTGCGCGGTGCGGGTAATAACCAGATGCGTTTCGATATGGGCGGCCTTGAATGCTTTGAGCAGTTCAATACCGTAAATAGCGCCTGATGCGCCGCTGATGCCAATAATGATACGGTCCATGGCGCTACCCGTTCAGCTGCTTGGCTACGTCAAGCGCAGCGTAGGTAAGGATGGCGCGAGCGCCTGCGCGCTTAAACGAAAGCAGGCTTTCCATCATGACGGCGTCACCGTCGATCCAGCCGTTCTGGGCGGCAGCCTTGATCATGGCGTATTCGCCGCTGACCTGGTAGGCAAATACCGGAACCGGGAAGCTGCTGGCGGCGCGCTGCACTATATCTAAATAGGCGATACCGGGCTTGACCATCACCATATCGGCGCCTTCTGCTATATCGAGGGCGATTTCGCGCATCGCCTCGTCGCTATTGGCCGGGTTCATCTGGTAGGTGCGCTTGTCGGCTTTGCCCAAAAGGCGCGCTGAATCCACCGCATCACGGAAGGGGCCATACAGGCTCGAGGCATATTTGGCGCTATAGGCCAATATAAGTGTGTCGGAGTGCTTTTCGCTTTCAAGCGCGTTGCGGATAGCGCCGATGCGGCCATCCATCATGTCAGACGGCGCGACAATATCGCAGCCAGCCTGCGCCTGTACCAATGCCTGCTTGCACAGTATTTCAATGGTCAGGTCATTCATAATATGGCCATTTTCGACCACACCGTCCTGCCCGTGGCTGGTATAGGGGTCGAGGGCGACATCGGCAATTACGCCCATGTCGGGCACAGCATTTTTAATTTCGCGGATAGCCCGGCATACCAGGTTTTCTGGAAAGAGCGCTTCATCGCCGTAAGGGCTTTTGAGTTCCTCTTTAATAAGGGGAAACAGCGCCATGGTCTTAATGCCAAGTTTGTTGGCTGACTTCGCGCTTTTAACTAGATTATCCAGTGTGATACGCGAAACACCCGGCATCGAGGCAACGGGGCTTTCGGTAGCGGTTCCTTCCTGGATAAAGACCGGCCAGATCAGGTCGGCTGGGGTCAGGCTGTGCTCGGCCACCAGGTCGCGGCACCAGCCCTGCATGCGGGTGCGGCGCAGGCGGGTATCAGGAAAGCGCCCAAAGGCGGAGTGAGGAGGATGGTTTGTCATAGGGGGCGCAGATTACCCAAAAAACGTGGGTAAATCAAGGTCGAACCTGGGAGTATACACGGGAGTGTAATTGTGTCATTCGGGTCGCACTGGCAGCCAAATGGCAGCTATGTGTTTTTTACCCCTGTACAGCGGCGAAAAACCCTTTTATGACAATGCCTCTTATGACAAATACCGCAAGCAAAACACGCATCCTGTCCGGGGTACAACCCACCGGTAACCTGCATCTGGGTAACTATCTGGGGGCAATCCGCAATTGGGTGGGGCTTCAGGCCAGCCATGAATGCTTTTTCATGCTCGCCGACCTGCATGCCATTACCGTGGCCCAGGACCCGGCGCAACTGCGCGCCAATGTGCGCGAGACGGCTGCGGCCTATATCGCCTGCGGCATTGATCCTGAAAAACACGCGATTTTTAACCAGTCAGCGGTATCTGCACATGCGGAACTGATGTGGATTTTTTCCTGCCACACGCCGCTGGGCTGGCTGAACCGCATGACCCAGTTTAAGGAAAAAGCAGGCAAACACCGCGATAACGCGGTGCTCGGGCTCTATTCCTACCCGGTGCTTATGGCTGCCGACATCTTGCTTTACAAGGCGACGCATGTGCCCGTAGGTGAAGACCAGAAACAGCATATTGAACTCACCCGCGACATTGCAGGTGCGTTTAACCGCCATTATGCCACCGAACTCTTCCCGATTCCCGAGCCGGTGATTATGGGCGAGGCGACCCGCGTGATGTCGCTGCGTGACGGCACCAAGAAAATGAGCAAGTCCGATGAATCTGATTATTCGCGCATCACCATGACCGATGATGCTGATACGATTGCGCTGAAATTCCGTAAAGCCAAATCCGACATGGAAGAGGGCATCACCTATGAGCCGGAAAAACGCCCCGAGGCGGCAAACCTGCTGACCATTTATGCGTCCTTAAAAGGCATCACCCGCG
>JAGVKI010000285.1 GCA_020050695.1 Alphaproteobacteria bacterium
CGGGTGTGCGTTGGTTTCGTTCGGGAAACCATGGGTCGCCCAACGTGTATGGCCAATGCCGATAGTGCCGGGAAGCGGTGTTTTCTGTAGCTGTTGCTCCAGGTTTACTAGCTTTCCCTCGGCGCGCGCGCGCTCGATTTTGCCATTTACAATAGTGGCAATACCAGCGGAGTCATAGCCGCGATACTCAAGATGCTTGAGGCCATTTAAAATGAGGGGAGCAGCTTCACGATACCCCGTGATTCCGATAATGCCGCACACGTTATTTATCCTTAAATAATCAAATTATAGGGTGGGAAGGTAATGTTCTGTCGCAAGATATGGTGAGTGTTGTACTTACGCAATAGGAAGTTGCAATTCGATAGGCTGCATAGTATATTGGCACTGAGTAGTAGGCAATATTTTCCTGCTATACTTATGCCCCTTCTAGATATAGGGTGTAGGCAAGAAAACCATAAATGCATATGGTGTTTAGTTAATGAAAGTCAATAATTGGTGGTTGTTATAGTCGATAAGAATTAAGTTGCGTTTAAATATAATCGGTGTTTCTTTACTAAAAATTAACCAAGTCAATAGGGCGAAAGCCATATCAAATTGGCTGGGAAGCACCAGAAATTATAAAACAGAGAGTGGTATGGGTATGTCAAATAGTGTTGCTAACGAGATCACCCCAATGAAAGACGGGATTCCATCATCATATGATGTGAAGCCTTCTGTTGACCTCTCCGATGATAATCTCGTTCGCCGCTTCTCTCGTCCGCTGCGTGTTCCCCAAGATGTTAGCTATGAATTTACCCATGACGTGGGTTTGCTCCATCAATATTATCTTCTTCGCGAAGAAATGTTCAGCGCTGTATGGGGCCTGAAAAATTTTTCCGGTAAAGAAGATGCGTATGATAGTCAAAGCCACATAGTGATTGCCCGTAAGAATCTTCAATGCATAGGCGGGGGAAGGCTTACCATCAGCACTCCTGAAGATCCCCGTATGCTTCCTATGGAAAAAGATGACCTGATTCTTAAAGACCTGTTTCCAGAACTTGATCTGCATGAAACTGCGTATGGTGAGTTTTCGCGCATGGCCATTCTGCCTGAATTCCGTTCCGGCCATATCTTGCCTGAAATTTCACATCGCTTCATTAAAAAGGCCATTGCGCAAGGCGTTGAGTATGTATTTATCATGGCGCCTATACCGCTCGCACGCAACTACCGCCAGGTGGCGCAGATGTTTGGTATTAGGGTAAATATTTGCCAGGATATAACTGTGCCACAGCGTGATGAATATGAAGGTATTCAGATGGTCATCAGCGTTATGGACCTTAGCCTGCACGCGCGTAACTTTAAAGCATCGCGCCAAGAGACTGGTGTATTGCGTCAGAAGGATGCTATCGCAGGATAAGCAGGCCGTAGCCATTGTGGCGGTTACCCACGGAAATAGCTAGACATCCTCTTGCATGTAAGGCAAACCATAATGCGTAATCAACGCTTGTCCTGACACATGCCTTCTGTTTTTAAGCAAACCCTGCATTATATTAAATCTTCCCCGATTCTGAAGCTGTGTCTAAAGATTGTACTGACGCTGGCTGCGTTATCATTGGTCTTTTATGAAATTGACTTTGAGCGGCTGGCAGAAATCTGCAGCAGGCAGGAACGTTCGCTGCTAATTTTCGCTTTGCTGTTATTCAGCATGCAGGTGATTGTTGCTGCGCTGCGCTGGCGGCTCATTATCCTCAAGCTTTCCAAAGTAAATGATCAGGTGTTCTCTCTCTGGGAAGCCCTTAAAATCTGCTATATCGGCATGTTTTTTAATAACTGCCTTCCTGGTGGCACCGTAGGCGGGGACGCGGTACGCGTGTGGCTCGCCAGGTCGGAGGCATTGTCGTTGTCGCTATGCATCCACTCTGTCATTATTGACCGTATCGTTGCGCTGATTGCGCTTGCCCTGATGGTGCTGCTTACCTTGCCCCTGCTGGGGAATATGAGTGGGTTCGACGGAATAATCCTGCTGCCGTTTATTGTCCTGCTTTTTATCGTTGGCATCTGGATAATGTATAATATCGAAAGGTTGCTCTCGCGCTGGCATCATCTGCCGCTTGTAAAGCCTTTGCTTTATTTTGTGAGCAGTTTGCGCGAATTAATGACGCATCCCAGGGGTACTGCTATTGTGCTGGGCTATGCCTTTATAAATCATATACTTTACTGCCTGGCTGTTGCGTATATTGCCGAGAGCATGGGTATCAATCTTTCGGTGCTGGACAGCCTTGTACTTATTCCGCCTGTTGTGCTGGCTGCAACACTGCCCATTACGGTAGGGGGCTGGGGCGTTAGGGAACTTGCCATGATCGGTATGCTGGCCTTCATAGGCATCCCACAGGAAGAGGCCTTGATTGTATCGCTTGAAGGTGGAATTATGAGCATGGTAACAGGTATGCCAGGCGGCCTGTTCTGGCTGCTGCACCGTAAGCACGGTTCCATCGGTCCTGGTAAGGGTGAAATGCGCAATGAATTATAATGGCCGTGATTTCTGGTCTGCATCAGTGGCGCTTACGCCTGCTGCCCAGAAATACCATAGCCCGCTTGCGGTTACCCTGCCATATGAAGGCAGCCCGTTAGACCTTACCGTTTTCGTATCCTGCTATAACGAAGAACACAGCATCATCAATACGATCAATATCATCATCGAGACGATGGATATTATCGGCATCAAATATGAAATTATTGTGATTGATGATGGTTCAAAAGACAGTTCCTTCGACCTAGTCCGCAATTACATGCTGGTTCACCCTGAGATTAATATCGTGCTTCGCGGTAATAAGCAGAATAAGGGGCTGGCACAGAATTACCTGGATGCAGCTTTCATGGGCTGCGGCACCTTCTTTTGCATGATTCACGGTGATAATGCTGAACCTGTGGAAACCATGATCGACATTATGCGCGCTGTCGGTGAGGCGGATATTATCGTACCTTATGATATTGCCGCGATCTCGCGCAGCACCTGGTATGAGGTGGTGGCAGGCGCGGTAAATGGCCTCATAAACTTTATTACGGGGCACAGGGTCAATGACTATAGCGGTCTGCAAATTCACCTGCGCTACAATGTAATGCGCTGGCATCCGGGCACTAACCGTTCAGGTTTTCAGACCGTGATGCTCTGTCAGTTGCTGGATCTCGGGTTTACCTGCAAGCAGGTGCCGTGCCGAAGCGCGGTCATACGTCACAGCGATTTTGCTGCTATGTGGCGCAATATATTCTCTGCTACCCGCGCCATCATGGATATAATGCTCAGGCGCCTGTCCAATACGATTGGCTGGTAATTCTAAGCGGAAACGCGGTTGCTGCGTAATGGGGTGAACTTACGCTCAGCCAGGGCAAAGCCCCCAAACAGCAGGCCTGAATAGAACAGGTCGCCAATCAGGGTATTACGGAAGAACGGAAGCGCCATGGTGTAGCTTTCCATAATGCCATCAAGCGTATGCGGGTAAAGATTATGGTGCATCCACAGCGCAAAGTTACTTACAAGGAAGAACAAAACGGAACCGCTGACAGTTGCACCCGCAACAGCAAGAAAGCTTTTGTTCTTACGTAGCAGGAAGCCCAGGCATACAACCGTTGCAAACGCCAGGTATGTTACCCACATGGCATCATAAAAACCGATAATGGCATCGCTTACCAGCATTGCCAGCAGCGGCAGCACAAAGGCCTGCCATTTGCGCTCAAAATGCGCGCCAGCAAATAAAGCGATTGCCGCAATAGGGGCAACATTGTGCGGATGCGGGAGCAGGCGCGCGGTAGCCGCAGCAAGAATTATAAGAGTCAATGTTACCAGGCGTTCCTTGTTCATCGTCTATGCTCTGTTTGGATGTTGAAAACTGCCCTGTGAACTAACATACCTTACCCCTTAGTGCAAGCCATTGGCGGGCTATAATGCAATAAAGCGCTGAAAAATATCAGCTTATGATTTATTGCCTATTGTTAACAGTTATGGGAGAACAATGGCAGTACATAACCCCCTGTAATGTAGGGCTGTCATGAATTCCAACGAAAAAAAGAAACATATTGTTATTGTTACCGATGCATGGACGCCGCAGGTAAACGGAGTGGTAAATACGCTGGAACATATAACGGAGCAGCTGCGCGCGCGCGGGCATACCGTAAGCCATATTACGCCCGACCAGTTCCATACGCTTCCGCTGCCATACTATCCTGAGATCAAGCTGGCGATTTGGCATAAGGGCAGGACGCTCTCGGGGATGCTGGAAGATTTGCAGCCCGATCAGATATATATCGCCACGGAAGGCCCGCTTGGTCATGCTGCTGTTGAGTATTGCAACAGGCGGCACCTCAATTTTACGACAGGCTACCACACTAAGTTTCCTGAATATGTAGCGGCATTTGGTGTTCCCGCCGGGGAAAGCCTTGGCTATAGCGTAATGAGGCGTTTTCATAAGTATGCCCAGCATGTGATGGTGCCTACGGCATCTATTGCCAAAGAACTCGAAGCGCATGGTTTTGATAACCTGGTTACCTGGACGCGTGGTGTTAATACCAAGCGTTTTTATCCGGGCGAGACGGAGGTATACCGTGATTTAGGTATTGCTGAAGGCGAACCCGTATTTCTCAATGTGGGCCGTGTATCGGTGGAAAAGGGGCTTGAAGATTTTCTAAAACTCGATCTGCCGGGCAAAAAAGTGATTGTCGGTAAAGGGCCAATGCTGGAGGAATTTCGTAAGAAATATCCCGATGCCATGTTTGTGGGTGAAAAGCGTGGTGAAGAACTGGCTGCTTATTACCGCGGCGCTGATGTATTCGTATTTCCCAGTAAAACCGACACGTTCGGCAATGTGCAGCTGGAAGCTTTGGCCAGCGGCGTTCCTGTGGCGGCTTATCCTGTAGCGGGGCCGGTGGATGTGATTACCTCTCCAGAGGTGGGGGCATTGGATAACGATCTGAAAAGCGCCTGCCTCAAGGCGCTGGAATTAAAAAAGGCAGGTTGCGGTAAAGCATGCCATGATTTTGTAACGCAGAACTATACATGGGACAAAGCCGCGAGCATTCTTGAGGAAAATCTGGTAGATGTCGGCGCACCAAACCGAATGAGGCGGTATGACCGCGATATGTGGGAGCATACGTCTCGCCGGGCAAGGGGCTAAAGTTTTGCATTTTAGTCGTAAGCCCTTACAATGGTGCCTATGACGTCACTATTTGAACAAAATATCCCTTCTAACGCCCCGCTGGCAGATCGCTTGCGGCCTGCTTCTGCTGCCGAAGTGATTGGCCAGGAGCATGTACTTTCCAGTGATCATATGCTGCGCGGCATACTTGAGGGCGGTGCGCCTATTTCCATGATTCTGTGGGGCCCTCCCGGCTGCGGAAAAACCACGCTTGCACGTATTATTGCCGAAAAAAGCAGCTATGAAATGGAAACGGTGTCTGCTGTGGCTTCGGGTGTTGCAGAACTCAAGGCCATATTTGAACGTGCCCGCGCTAAAAAGCAGGATGGCAAAAAGACCATCGTGTTTGTAGACGAGATACACCGCTTCAATCGTTCGCAGCAGGACGCCTTCCTGCCGGTGGTGGAGGATGGGACCATTACGCTGATTGGCGCTACGACTGAGAATCCATCGTTTGAAGTGAATTCGGCGCTTCTGTCACGCATGCAGGTGGTGGTGCTGCGCAGGCTGGATGCCAGTGCCATGCAGCAGATTATTCTGCGGGCAGAAGATCATACTGGCCGGAAATTGCCGCTGACCGAAGATGCCCGCGAAATATTAGTAGGCATGGCCGATGGCGATGGCCGCGCGCTACTTAACTTCTGTGAGATATTGTTCAGCTATCGCGGGAAAAAGGAACTCGATGCCGCAGGCCTTGCCAATTACCTGCAACGCCGCGCTCCGCTTTATGACAAGCGCCAGGAGGCTCATTACAACCTTATCAGTGCGCTGCATAAATCGCTGCGCGGGTCGGACGCTAATGCGGCGCTTTACTGGTTCTGCCGGATGCTCGAAGGCGGCGAGGAGCCACTATACATCGCACGGCGCATGATACGTTTCGCGGTGGAGGATATTGGCCTGGCCGACCCCAATGCGCTGACCCAGGCTATGGCTGCCAAAGACGCCTATGAATTTTTAGGCTCCCCGGAAGGTGAACTGGCGCTGGCGCAGGCTGTGCTTTACCTGGCAACGGCTCCTAAATCCAATGCGGCCTATAGCGCTTATAATAATGCCAAGAGGGATGCCGGCCAATATGGCTCGCTGATGCCGCCTATGCATATACTGAATGCGCCAACCAAGCTGATGAAAGAAATCGGCTATGGTAAGGACTATGCCTATGACCATAACGAGGAAGACGGCTTTTCCGGCCAGAATTATTTCCCTGATGATATGCAGCGGCAGGATTATTACCAGCCGGTTGAACGTGGTTTTGAGCGTGAAATTATCAAGAGGCTGGAATACTGGCAGAAGCTTCGCCAGAAAAAAAGCGGTGCCGTTTAAGGCTGAAGATCGCCTTCATAGTCTTCGTCATCGGGCAGGTATTCCCGTTTAATCTTTTTGGTAGTTACAGCGCGCTCACGGTAATAGCGCTTTTGTTCCTCAGGCATGCCTTCCATGTCACGCTCAAGTTTACGCGAGCGATATTCCTGCTTCTGTTCAGGAGTCATGGAGTTCCATTTGCTGAAATTCTTTTTGCGGTTCTTATATGTTTCCGCTGGCAGTAGCTGCTTGAGCCACTCATTTTCTTTTGGGGCGCCCCTGTTTTGTTGCTGGGGCTGATAGTCAGACGCTCGCGCGGCATTGCACGCGCTAAAGGCCAGCACGAGGCTACTAATGTAGATTATGTAATGGCGTGTACTCATAGGTAGGTTATATCACGATTTAGGTCGTTCGTACATAGCTGCGCCAAGAACCTGGTTTTGCGGGCTGCTCTGAAGGATAACGGCCATGCCATCGCCCACCAGCTGGTTTCTTGGGATATGATAGGTCATTGCGTCATTATGCCAGAAACCCAGACGCTTAATATCAATTACGTTATTAATGTTTTCTATGGTTTTTCCGCTGTTCTCACCGCCATTAACCGGTGTCATGGCGTATTTATTGTAATAGACCAGCCATACGGTAGCGCCTGACGACATGGAGGTTGGGCCATCTTCCATTTTGGCGATGTTAATCAGCATATCGTATTTAGTGGTGGTGATACTGATCGGGATGGTATGCATGGCCGTTTTAGCCAGGCGGATTGCCTTGTTCACATCCTCATGGTCGTTGCCTACGGCCGAATGTAGCCCATCGACTACCACCTGCGGGGTAAATACGTTGCGGCGGCCACTGAGCTGCGCATAGTTACGCTGGCGCACGGTGCTTGCTTCCATTGCGTACGGGTCTTTCCAGCCCATATTGTCCCAGTACGTCACATGGAAGGAAAGGGGAAGCAGGTCAGGATCAGACTGCGAAAATTCACGGACGATTTTATCCGCAGCAGGGCAGGAGGAGCAGCCATGTGAGGTGTAGAGTTCTACGATAACAGGGCGGTCGCCAGCCATAGCATTTTGAGCCGTAAACAGGCACAGTAAGGATAATACACTGCTATAGACGGTACGCTTCATTTCATCTCCTACAGGCTAATTCGGGCACGGCGCTTAAATAGTTACACTCAAGCATTATACACTGAATTTGCATTAAAAGATGCCTAAATTTCCGCTGGCTGGAGTCGTTATTCCGGTGTTTCTGTGCGTTGCAGCAGCAGGGCGATTTTATCGCCAAGGCGGGTTCCTACTTCATTTTTACTCATGATTTCCCACGGCTCATTACCATCCCTGGTAACCCAGGTGATCTGGTTTTGGTCACCGCCATGGCTTGTCACAGCAGCCCCGACCTGATTGGCACAAATAGCATCAGCGCCTTTTTTCTCCAGCTTGCCGCGTGCGTAGGTGAGCAGGTCCTGGGTCTCAGCTGCAAAACCAATCACCACCGCAGGGCGTAGCCTCGCGTGTGTGCCGACTGCCTGGAGAATGTCGGGGTTTTGCGCAAGCTGTAGCGTGTGCGCTTCATTAGGCTGAAGGTTCAGTTTGCCTGGTTGCTGTATGCCAAAATCAGCAACAGCGGCAACGCCTATATAGGCATCAGCTGGAAGCTGTGCGAGCACCGCGTTATGCATATCAGGGGTAGATTCCGTGTGAATGGTAGTAATACCGGGATGTGACGGGTCTGCAAGATGGGTAGGGCCGGACACAAGCGTTACTTTCGCT
This sequence comes from Alphaproteobacteria bacterium, assembly GCA_020050695.1. Taxonomy (GTDB): domain Bacteria; phylum Pseudomonadota; class Alphaproteobacteria; order Rickettsiales; family SXRF01; genus JAGVKI01. The sequence goes on from JAGVKI010000285.1 coordinate 8,240, forward strand.
CCCATGTGTGCGAGGGCGTCTGCAATGGCGTGGCCCTGTTTGCCGGAGGAGAAATTGGTAATCACATCGCCATGGTTGCTTAATGCTCCGGCGGTAGGGCCGCTGGTGATAATAATATGGCGACCGCTTAGTTTGCCGTTGGCGCGAATGACAGTGGCAGGAGCAGATGATTCAGCGGCTTTGTATGCAGGGGCACTGTCTGTTATGTGCTTGATGCTGGCGGCAATGGGAGATTTGCTTCCGAACCATTCCTGCTTCTGGTTGTAGCCTGCGATAACGGTGCTGCCTGCAATATCGCGCAGGGCGGCTTCGACATCGATATTGCCCATTACTTCCATGGGAACGAGCGCGCCTGCTTCCTTTTTTACCTTTAGCTTTTTATCAGATACGGCGGCTGGTTTGATGGCAGGTATGGTAGCCAGATTGATAACCGCATCAAAGCCCTGCGCGGCTGTTTGCGCTTTTGCGGCTGCCAGC
>JAGVKI010000325.1 GCA_020050695.1 Alphaproteobacteria bacterium
AACAGGAGGCTGGTATCAAGCGCTGCGATTGGATTTTGCACGCTGGATAAAATATCCAGTGACACAAGCGGGTCTACTACATTGCCCAGCACAGAAGACACAGGCTCAGTGATATTGGATACCGTATCAATCACAGAAGCCACCAGCGGCACTTCCGACGCAGTAGGAAGTGGTATATCAATGCTGAGCGTTGGTATGTCAATGTCACCGATAGGTGGCAGCAGATCTGCCAGTTCGCCTGCATTCACGCTGATCGAAATGCCATCGGTTACGCCTGATACAGAAGGCGCGGACAGTAGCGAGGTATCAATGTCGAGCAATCCCTCACCGGCAGCCTGCGGGCTCTGATCGGTAATACCCAGCAGCGAAGCATCGAGGTTAATCAGCGCATTATTATTGGCCTCAGGCAACACCCCCGATAAAATCGAAATATTACCATCAAGCAGCATGCCGGAATTTCCGTTAAACAGCGGCAGGTCTTCGAGAATAGAAGACACGACCTGTTCAACAGGTGCAGCCACCGGCTGAAGTATGTCTGCCACTACATCACCCGCGCCGGAAGCAACGCTGGTTACGGTATTGACGACTGTCTCGATAAGTCCCGGCAGGTCAGTAGGGACACCACCACCACCAAGTCCGCCCAGCGTATCAGTAAGTGTATCGACTACAGTTTCCACGACGTCTGTCACAGGCGCAACAATGGAATCAGCGACGCTTACCACCTCGGTGAGAATATCGCTGCCTACCTCCACCAGACCGTTTGCTACATCCGTGACAGGGGATAAAAGTTCTTCGGCCACATTGGTTACACCTTCTGTTACCCCGATAATGCTGCCCAGCGTTTCGGTAACCGGTGTCAGAACGCAGTCGGTTATATTCCCAAGAGAGCCCAGCGTATCACCCAACACATCCGTGGCAGAGGCAATAAGACAATCGGGAATGCTTACCACATCGGTAAGTATATCACTGCTGACATCCACCAAATTGCTGACAATATCCGTTACCGTGGGAATCACATCCTCTACGACCGTAGTAATGGTGGTAGCGGCATCGCCAAGGCTTTCGACCAGTTCGGTAAGAACGCAATCGGTAATGTTGCCCAGAACTGAGACGGTATCTCCAGTAATCTCAATCACCACGCCCAGCAGGTCAGTTACCGTTGCCAGAATGCAGCCCGTGGTATCGGTAATACCGCCGATAATATCACCCGCTACATTGACTACAGTCTCGGTGATATTGGTAACCGTTTCGACCACGCCGCCTAATGTAGTGGTTACCGTGTTCACGGTATTATTGACCACATTGGTAACCGTGCCCAGCAGGTTGTTGGTTATATCCAGTACATTGCCAAGGGTCTGCGAGGTAATATTGATGACGTCGCCAACAATATCGATAACTGGCACGACAATACAATCGGTGACATTGTCTACCACATTGGTTACGTCGGTGATGATGTTGTTCACGATGTTGGTGACCTGCGTCAGGGTGACGGTAATGATATTGGTCACCGAACTCACTACGTCACCGCCGCCGCCATTGTGCGTATCACCATAATTGTTGGTAATATAATTATTGGTGGTGTTGGTGATAGTATCGCCATAGTTGTACTGGTTGTTGGTGCTTGAAACCTGCGAACTGGCAGCACTTAAACTCCCTGGCGTTTCAACCCCGCCAGCACCTGGTGACAGGCGTGCAGCATTGGCCGCAGCTTCAATGTCGCTGGGGGGAGCCAAGACAGGGCCCGTGGCAAGTGATTCAGGGTTTGTGTTATTGGGTGCATCACTCACCTGATACGTCGACGCACTGTCATCAGCCATATTGCCAAAGGTGACAGGTTGCATGCCCGATACGTTCTGCGTCACCATGTCTTGTTGTGCAAAGCTGCTTTGTGGCATGCTGTCTAAACGCGGCTGGTCGTTGTTATAGACATTGCCTTCCATCGTGCGGTGCACATGCTCATCATACTCGAGTATGTTGCCGATGTTCAGATTGCCTGTTGCTGAGATATTTTCAATATCTGCACTTTGCTGACCAGCATCGTACAGATCTGCATCTAGCATACGGATGCTATTGCCAGCGATGTTTGGCATCCCAAAGGGGGTGCTAGCAAGCGATATGTTAAACATTGAATCCTCCAATAGCCGGAATATTAGTTAACTTTTCTTTTGGTACCCTGCGGCAGATAATCAGCTAATTCGCAAAATTCCTATTGATTTCCCTATTAAATAATTAGGATAGTATTAGTTGATATTTACCACCAGTTAATTTAAGAACCGGTTAATTTATATTTACTATGGGTTGGGGGAATTTTAGCAATAAGCATATGTTATTTATGGCTAGTGCGGGGGCCATCATGGACCATTCTACTGCTGGATGTATTTGGGTGCTATTTACCTGCGGGTTACATCAAAAATGAGTCACCCTACTGTAAATCATAATTATATTAATTATGCTGCGCGGCGTTTGGCAGGATATAGAACCGAAAGGTCAATCGTCTTAACAGGCTGCTCCGGACGTATATAATGCCCCAGATCCTCAAGGCAGCTGCAATCAGGATGGCTTCTAATGTGAGAAAGGCGACGCTTCCACGCCTGCATACGGCTAAACATGCGCGGATTATCCAGCTTGTAAATATGCCGCTCCAACCTATAGACGTTTTCTTCCCATTCGCTCATATATCACTGATATGTAATAACAATTGTTAATTATTTTTATTTTCGGACATTACTATAGCGAAAAAAACAGGATCTAAAAAGTAAAATATGCTTCATCTTTTTAAATAAGTTAATTTACGCCATTTATACCCTAAAAAAAATTACTGCAGGTAAATACCGGTGATAGAAGGGGTTAGAACGACCCGTCGACTATATACACCCTATGGGTATCGATTCTGGTTTTCATTGGATACAGGCCTAGTATAGTCGCTTTCATCTCCTGCAATGGTGGCTTATGTCCGAAGACTCGGTGAACCCACATGATGAAATGCAGTCACCGGATACGTCTGGCGCCCCTGAGCCTTTGCCTGATTCTAATACTAAAAACGATGCGCCTAAAAAGAAAGGCTGGCTTCACAAGGCCAAACGCTTTGCCTGGAAAGCAACCAAAGCAGCCACGTTCCTTACCGTTGCCACCTCCCCTATCCGCGGCACGCCCGGCAATATGATACTGCGCAACATGCAGACAGCCGGATTGCTACCAAGTGTAAGCAATGTGGAAGGAATAGAAATTCCCTATAAAGACGTGGCCGACGACACCTTTGCCAACAGCATCAGCGCGGCGCCACTCAGCCATATTCCGCTGGAGCAGGCCAATATCCAGAACTATGTGTTTGAGCCTAACGGCGAGGACATACCAGTATTTCTACTGCATGGAGAGCATATCAATATCCGTGACGCCGTATACCGGATGAACACCAATCTGTATCACGGACAAAATGTAGCGGCCAGTTATCACCATACCTTAAAAAAAATCAGCGGGCGCGAGCCGAACGTCAAATTGCTTGATGGCTCTGTTTCAGAAGGCATCTGGTTCAACGGCCCCCAAATTGACCTGCTTGGCAACAGCAAGACCATTGTCAATAATAGCGTATGCATCAGTTCGCTCGATCGCACCGATGATGTAAAACACTATAACGCCTGGATTTTTCATGCCGCAGGCAATATTGGCGATGAAGTGGGAAGCGATGTCGTACAGCCGCAGCCCGGCGGACTATGCTACCATGCGCCGCGCAGCGTACTGATCGGCGCACCCTATTACTATAGTTCGCATTGCGGCCCGGTTTTCCACTGCGAAACACCTAAAGAAGGCAAAATCAAAGGCAAGGCGCCGCGTATCGGATTTCTGCCTGCTGCTATTAAACCCGGCGAGCAGGACAACCAAGGGCGCGAGGCTATTTATAAAGGATGGGGCGGCACGTCCAATGCCTCGCCCAGCGCTGCTGCCAGATTTTCTGCGCTGATGGAACGCTACGGTAATTACCTTTCCGAAGAACAGATATTCACAGCCCTATGCCATGCCATAGCAAAAACCACCTGTGATGATTTGCAAACGGCACAAAAACAGGCTGTAAACGACGCTAACAAGGAAGAAGAAAAACGCCTTACTCATCTGCTGGCACGATACCGCTCGCCTGCTGTTACCAGCAACCCGGATGTGTTTTACGATCCGCTTATGCATGGCTTTGGCGAACTCAGCCAGAAAGCACTTGAGCGGGCAGACACGCTTTGCCAGGATATGGTGCTGCTGGGCATGTATCGCCCGTCCAGCATATCCAAACCGACCAGCTACGAAGCACGCCTGAACCGTTCCGTCCCATGCACAAAAGAGGCCGACGGCATGTATCATTATGCTGTCCGTCTGCCTGGTGAAGTGAATCTCAATAACGTGGTGCTGCAAGGCACGGCAGGCATTGCAGACATAGAAAAAGCACAAATCTTTATTGTCACCAATGGTATGAAAATCCGCCTTCCCGCAGGCACTACCAGTGTGATGCAGGAATATCTGGGGCGGGAACCAGAACAGGCATCCTTTATCGGTTCCACGCGCGGCTTTACCGCTAGCGGCCCCACTTCACATATTGAAATTATATCCACGGTGCCACTTGGTGCGGAGACAAGCCTTACCTGCTACAACACACTGGACAAGGCGGATGCCGTCAGCCGCATTACCGACATACCGGCGGAAATAGCGCGCCTGCAGGGCACCCACCCAGCGATGAGCCTAGCGCTGGCCCAGCCGCTCAATAGCAGTAGCATACATCCCCAATACGCACCAATAACCGTAGCCATGACGCCCGCACATTTACTTGAAAGTAATAGTAGCGTAATCCTTGTTCAAGCCAGCGGCCAGAGCAGTACACCATCCGCCCCTCCCTCTTCCCTGCCAGAGCAGCAGCCTGCACTTTTCTGGCGCAAGAAAGAAGAAGATCGCTTCGTGCAAGCCGAAGCCGGATCTAGCGAGCGGCTGCGATAAGCGATATTGCCATACGGCTTATTGCGCGCCATACTATGACCCTATGAAACCGATCCCTGCTAAGATAATTTATTGCCTCTTACTGTGGTGCACAGCAAACCTATGCCCGCCTGCCAAAGCCGATACCGTGGTTATCATCCAGAATAATTTTGGCCGCCAGCAGCCTTACGGGTTCCAGTTTGAAACGTCCGATCCGTATAACTACCAGAAGCTTTCTGAATCCCCGAAACAAATATCCATTACCTTTACCCAGCCTGTAAGCCCGGAAGAGAGCAGCATCGAAGTCATCGACCTGTACGGCGCGCAGGTCAATAACGAACCGCTGGCCGCAGATGGCAAAACGCTCTATGCCGATTTGCCGCCACTTGCTCCTGGCCGCTACAAAGTAAAATGGAAGGCGCGCTGCCGCTGCACCGATCAGACACAGCTTAATGATGTGTTTCGTTTTGTTGTGCGTTAATAACCGGTTACTTTTAGGTTGTGGTAAGCAGTTTTTAGCCGTATCCTGCTCATATTAAACCCAAATAACATCATCACTTTATGCCGATTATCATTTATCATAACCCCGCATGTGGCACGTCGCGCAATGTACTGGAAATGATCCGCAGCACCGGAGAAGAGCCACGCGTTATTGAGTATTTGAAAACGCCCCCTTCACGCAGTGAACTGGAAAATCTTATCAAGCGTAGCGGGCTTACCGTGCGCGACATATTGCGCCAGAAGGGTAGCCCGTATGAAGAACTGGGCCTGGCTGACGCAAAATGGACAGACGGCCAATTACTGGATTTCATGATGGAGCATCCCATCCTGCTTAACCGCCCGGTGGTGGTTACGCCGCTGGGGGTAAGGCTTTGCCGTCCTCCTGAAAAACTATACGAAATCCTTCCCCTGTAGCAGACCGTAGCCATGGCACACAAAATAAGGCCTGTGATTCTTGCCGGCGGTTCAGGGGAAAGGCTCTGGCCGCTTTCTAAAATTGATTATCCGAAACAATTTGTTTCCATCAATGGCACGAATGACGAGGGCTCTGGTTTAAGCCTCTTTCAGGAATCCCTGCTGCGCGTGAGCGAGCCTTCTGTTTTTGGCGCGCCTATCATTTTGTGCAATGAAGAACACCGCTTTATTGTTACCGAACAGCTGCGCCACATCGGCATAATAAACGTTACCATCATCATTGAACCTATTGCCCGCAACACGGCTCCTGCTGTGGCTCTGGCCGCCCTGCATATGGAACATGAGCAAGAGGCAGGCGTCATGATGGTGATGCCGTCCGACCATAAAATTGACAATCCCGCCGCATTCATCGCAGCCGTTAAAGCAGGCCGTCAGGCCGCTGAAGATAGCTGGCTGATTACCTTTGGCGTGAAACCCGACGCCCCCGAAACGGGTTATGGTTATATACAACAGGGTCAGCCTCTGGAGGGCCACCCAGGTGTCTACCGTATCAGCCGCTTTGTGGAAAAACCTGACCGAACGACGGCAGAAACCTATCTTGCAGAAGGCAATTATGCATGGAACAGCGGCATGTTCCTGATGCACAGCCATCAATGGCTAACGGAACTGTCCGTGCATGAGCCACAGATGCTGATTGCCTGCGGCGAAAGCTATAGGAAATATACGGTCGATCAGTCTTTTATACGGCTCGATAAGGAATCCATGCAAGCCTGCCCTTCCAATTCTATCGATTACGCGGTGATGGAACGCACGCAAAAGGGCGCCGTTATCCCTGTGGATATGCAATGGTGTGATCTGGGTTCATGGACCGCACTGTGTAATATCAGTAGCAAGGATGCAAATAACAACGCCGTGCATGGCCGCGCCGTCATGGCTGATACTACGGATTGCTACATCCACACACATCATGATTTGGTGGCCACCATCGGCATCAGCAACATGGTGGTAGTATCAGCGGATAATGCAGTACTGATCGGCCCTAAAGACCGCATGCAGGATATTAAGCAACTGGTAAAAACCATGCGTGACCAGCAGATGGCTGACATCATGCTCACCTCCTTTTCGCATCGTCCGTGGGGTAGTTTCTACAGCATTGACCGCGGCGACCGCTACCAGGTCAAACGCCTGCATTTAAAACCGGGTGGAAAAATTTCGCTGCAAACCCATGAGAAGCGATCCGAACACTGGATCGTAGTCAGGGGCCGCGCCACAGTTACTAATGGTGACAACGTATTTACCCTGGAAGAGAACCAGTCGACCTACATACCGGCAGGCCAGATGCACCGGCTTGAAAACCGGCATGACGAAGAACTTATCGTAGTGGAAGTCCAGACAGGCGCGTATCTTGGTGAAGACGATATTAAACGCTATGAAGATGTGTATAACCGTAATGCAGCCAAAGATCAGGCGTAACGGCCAAGATCGCTGCTCTGGTCGCGTCCCCGGCTCATGCCGATAGCATAGAAATTGATGAACATCAGCACATCAAGCAGCACACCAAAGAGAAAATAGAGCAGCGGCAGGAACAGCAGCGACG
>JAGVKI010000111.1 GCA_020050695.1 Alphaproteobacteria bacterium
CACTCCGGTACTGCTACGCATCACGGACGAGGAAACAGACGTCTATAGCGACGGCTTCACACTTATAAAGCATATCAAGAAAGTGCCAGGGCTGGGTACGGGATTTCAGGCCCAGATCGTAAGGATGTACGGCACCAAGTATTTCACCGATGATGTATGCCTGATCTCTGACATTGATATGTTTCTTATCAACAAGGCCTATTTTGTCGAAAGCATCAGGGATTTCAGCGACGAATCACTCGTGATTTTCGGCGCAGACGCCTATGGTACGCATCGCTATCCCATGTGTTATAATGCCGCAACAGGGCGAACCTTCAGCGCGATATTGGGGCTCGATAAACCGTTTGATGCCTATGCCTGGCAACTATGGAATCTTGGCCTCGCGTGGCACACGGATGAACTGTATTTCTCACAATGCGTGAAGAAGGCCAGCGAAAATATTGCAGTCCACAGATTAAAACGGGGCTGGGATTGGCAAGGCAAAGCATATCGCCGGATTGACAGAAAAAATTGGAAGTATGCCGAAAGACGCCTGGCCAGGGATTATTACATAGACGCGCATTTACCCAGGCCCTATGTCGAATATAAAGCAGAGATTGATCTGCTGAAATCCAGGATATGTGCAGCAGAAGCCACCGATCACCCATTTCGCCCTCCGCGTATGGCTTCATTCGTGAAACGCATATGGAAAAGATTGCTGGCATTGACTCGCTTTCATGTTACCGCTAGGCTGCCTAAGAGCAGTAGAATGGATGTTTAGCTGTGTGAAGGAAGGCGACATTCCCGTGACGCAGTTTTCTCCACCCGTTGCACAATTCGTATATTTCCAGTCAATCATTATCACCACTGAAGCCCATGGAACGATCAGCTGAATCCATTAATGAGGTTTTGAAAAAAGCGCGCGACGCGATACGCAAAAACCCCAAAGACGAAAGCATGCACAACCTTATCGCGCCGGTGTATGAAAGCTATGGCCGCTATCAGGAAGCGCTGCCTCACCTCGCGTTTCTGGTATCCGTTGAACGCACACCAAGCGAAGGATTGCTGCACCGCTATGCCTATGCTTTGCAGCAAACCGGGGCTTTTACCAATGCGCAGCAGGTATTGGAAAAGGCGCTGCTGCAATACCCGCACTCCAAATCATTGAAAAACAGCCTAGCACTAACGTTCATCCTGCTATGCCAGCATGAAAAGGCCCGCCAGACTTATATGGGCCTGTATAACGATAACAACGATGACACCCACGCCCTGGCCATGGCAGGCGCCATGTCGCTGCTGATCAGCAATATGCAGACCGGGTTTAAGGAATATGCAAGCCGCCCGCTGGATCCGCAGGAAGCGAAAATTTTTGAACCTTTCGTGCAATGGGCTGGACAGCCCGTTACCGGAAAATCGATTGTCTGCTGGACGGAGCAGGGCATTGGCGATGCCATTATGTTTATCAGTTTAGTGCCCCATCTTGTGGCGCAAGGCGCACATGTTACCTTGGCAGTAAATCCGCGCCTTACACCACTGCTTGAGCGCTCGTTTGCTGGTGTTCGCGTGGTATCCAGCAGCGACGAAATAACCAATGGCCAGTTTGACTACCAAATATCACTGGGTGGGTTGATGGAGCATATCTTGCCCGTCTACCAGCCCTCAAATCATCCGCCTTACCTGAAAGCCGATAGCGATAAAAGCCAGATGCTGCGCGCGCGTTATCTTGATATTGCCAAACAGCACGGACGCAGCCGTTTAATTGGCCTGGCATGGCATACCACCAATCCCCAGGTAGGATTTACGCGCAATATCTCGCTTATGGATCTGAAACCTGTTTTATCCCTGCCGGATATACAGTTTGTGTCCCTGCAATATGGTCAGCACGACAAGGACATCGCCGAGATCAACAAACAGTTTCCCAACATTATCTGGAGCGATGAACAGGTCGATGCCTTCAATGATTTAGATGGGCTTGCGGCGCAGATGATGGCAATGGATGAGATCATCACCATCGCCAACGCAACCGCGCATCTGTCTGGTTCACTGGGGGTAGCTACAACACTGCTGGTCCCGGCATCTCCCGACTGGCGCTGGAAGCTTCATGACCCGTCAAACGTATGGTACCAAAGCGTGCATCTTGAGCGGCAGGAAATGCTTCTTAACTGGAAATCGGTGGTTAAACGTGTGCGTAACAACCTGATGGCAAAACAAGGCGTTAGCTAGCAGCAACGCCTGAACCCATTGTTATTTATAGCGCCCCATCTAAATAGCGTTGCCTATGGCATAGTAATTGCTTACTAACGTTAATGGGGAGTACGTATTATGCCTGACATAAAAGACCAATCATCTGCCATCCGCCTGTTTATAGGCTATGACCCGCGTGAAGACGAAGCGTACCACGTGCTGGCGCACAGCATTACCAGCCGTTCCTCCGTACCGGTACAAATTACCCCGCTCGCACTGGATCAGCTCTCCCCTATTTTGTGGCGCGAACGTAACCCGCTTCAGTCTACTGACTTTGCGTTTTCCCGTTTCCTGACCCCTTACCTTGCCGGCTTTGAAGGCTGGGCGATTTTTATGGACTGCGACATGCTGGTGCTGAGCGATATTGCCGAATTATGGAACCTGCGCGATGACCGCTACGCGGTGCAGGTGGTCAAGCATGACTATGTGCCTAAAACAGAGAAAAAATTCCTGGAGCAGCAGCAAACGACCTATGAGAAGAAGAACTGGTCGAGCGTGATGCTGATGAACTGCGCGCGCTGCACGGCCCTGCAACCTGAATATGTCAATACGGCGACCGGCCTGGAACTGCACCGTTTCCGCTGGCTGGAAAATGAATCGCTGATTGGCGACCTGCCGATTTCATGGAATTACCTGGTCGACGAATATGAGACCATTGACCCCAAGCTTATACATAATTTGCATTACACCAATGGCGGCCCTTATTTTGAAGCCTACCAGAACTGCAGCTATGCCGATCTCTGGTTTGCCCAGCGCAATGCCCTAAATGCAGAATCCAATAAAAAAAGGATACCCCTATGAAACCCGCTCAAAGCATGCAAGCCATGGGCGTAAATGATCCCGTCACCACGCAGCTATATGCATTGATTGAAGAGCATAAAAAAGATTATTCGCGCCTTGATACATTGCAGCAGTTCATGGAACTGGGCATGGCGCACAAACGCTATGACATTCTGGAAGAGTACCTGGCCTCGTTTATCAATATGGGCGCCAAAGTACCCGCCTTGTACCACCTCATCGCCACGGTGCAGGAAAGGCAGCCAAACCTGCCCAAAGCCATTGCCAGCATACGCAATTGCTTTGAGGCCAATGGCCCTAAAACCGAACAGATGTATGAAGCGGCTGGCCGTATCTTATGCCGCGGCGATTTAAATGACCTGGATCTTTGCCGCAAACTGCTTGAACAAGGTTTCAACGAAAATCAACGCAATGCGGAAATTGTTCTGTTGCTCGCCGAGGTCTACCAGATGCTTGGTCGGCATGCAGAACTCCTGCCGCTTTTCCAGCAGGCCGTACAGACCAACCCGTTTAACCACACGTTTCATTTCGTGCTCGGGCTTGTGACCATGATCACCTCGAACCTCACCAGCGGATTTGAGCCTTACAAGCACCGCTTCCTGCTGCCAAGCTTCAAAGAAAACACAGCCTTTACTCCTTGGCCCGAATGGCTGGGCGAGCCGCTGGCCGGGAAAAAGATATATATCCGCGCAGAGCAAGGCGTGGGCGATATTTTCATGTGGGCAGGACTGCTTGCATGGGTTCAGCAGCAAGGCGCCGATATTACGCTCAGCGTGCCTGCACGCATGATGCCGCTTTTTGTGCGCAGCTTCCCCTCCATCAAAATCGTAGATAAGCATTTAGTGTTGCCAACAGAAGAACTGCTGGCTGATTATGACTATTATTCCCCGCTTGGAAATCTGATGCAGTATGTGCTGCCGCACTATAAACCGGCAGAGCATGGGCCTTTCCTGATTCCAGATAAAGACGCGGTGGCGAAAAAGCGCGCTGAATATCTTGCCCATAATCCCAAAGCCAAAAAAGTGATCGGCCTTTCCTGGCACAGCACGGCTGTAACGGGCTGGCGCAGGAATATTCCGCTCGAAGCCATGCAGCCACTGCTGCACGATCCTGAAGCGGTTTATATCTCCCTTCAGTACAACCAGCAGCTCGACGATGTAGATAATTTTAATACGCATAGCGATACGAAAATCATCACTGATTACTCGTTCATCCCCGTCGATGATATTGATATGTGGGCTACCCAGCATGCCGCCATGGACGAGGTATACAGCATCCAGAATTCCTCGGTGCATCTGGCAGGGGCGCTTGGCATTCCTACTACAATTTTCCTGCAGCCTTATGGCTCCTTCCACTGGGGCGCTGGTCGCAACCCTAACCCATGGTATAAGAGCGTTACCATATGCCAGCAGAAGGTTGGCAAGAAGTGGGACGCCGTTATCAAAGAATACGCACGCAGCCTGAAGAAGAAATAAGCGGGAGATATACATGCCTATCTATACACGTGAAAACCCAAGCCCACGTTATACGGAATTGCTCACCATGTACCGCACCATGCATGACCATGGCGACAGCAATTATGGTATCGCCGCCGAGAACATGTTTTCAGGCATCAGCCTGCCGCCGCAGGCCATTCGCATTAAAGAAATGATCACACAGCTGGGCGCAGAAACCACGCTGGATTATGGCTGCGGCAAAGCCATGCTCTATAACGCAGCCCCCCTACAGCTGGGAGAAGAAACCTATCCCAGCATCCGGGATTTCTGGGGCGTGAAAGAAACCATGCTGTTTGACCCGGGATACAAACCCTACTCCGCCTTCCCTACCAAAAAGGCGGATCTGGTAATATCGACCGACGTATTGGAACATTGCCCCGAGCAGGACGTCGTTTGGATACTCAAGGAAATATTCTCCTACGCCAATAAAGGCGTGTATCTCAACATCTCCAGCTACCCAGCGCGCAAGACCCTGCCTAATGGTGAAAATGCGCATTGCACTGTGCGCCCGCAGCACTGGTGGCAGGGCGCACTTAATTATGTAGGCGCGCTACACCCGGATCTGCGTTGGCAGTGCTGGCTGGATGTGGTCAAGGACGGCCAGAAAGAAGCGGTGCTGATCAAACAGACGCACTAGCCTAGGTACCTCATCGGCTATATACCAGCCTCAAACAATCAGATTTTTTCTGTTTTTTCATTGCGTTAATAGAAAATTAACGGCAACCCGTGAATATCAGCTGTAATTTTGATGCCGCCATGCTATCGGTATCAATGAAGCATTTATTTATAAGAAAAGGATACTTATGCGCCTTAAATCGTCTGCCTTTGGATTTTTAGCCCTCGCCGCTTCGGCATTGATGTCTGCGCCGGCTATGGCAGAAGACTATCTGTCAATGAATCTCGGCGCATATAACGCGCTGCGTGATGGCAACAGCGATACACAGTTTGGCCTCGAATACCGCATGAGCGCGTTTCAATATAACCTGCGTCCTATTTTCGGTGGTTTTGTGACCGATGAAGGTGCGCTCTATGGCTATGCCGGTGTGAACTGGGATATTGAACTGCTTCCAAAACAGCTGTTCCTGATTCCAAACTTTGCAGTAGGCGCATACCATCAGGGTGATGGCAAAGACCTCGGCGGCGCTATTGAATTCCGCTCCGGTGTTGAACTGGCATACCAGTTCCAGAACAACCACCAGCTGGGACTTGCAGTCAACCACCTGTCGAACGCAAGCCTCTATGACAGAAACCCTGGTGTAGAAACTGTTATGGTAACCTACTCGGTGCCACTTAACAGCTTTGGCGGCCTTATCGGCGGCCAATAAGCCAGCCCAATACCCAATAAAAAAGCCCGGTATTTCTACCGGGCTTTTTTTATGTCTTCGCCGCTTCGTTATACCAGCTGGTCATAGCCGGGCAGCGTCAGGAACTCGGTAAAGTCACTGCGCGATACCAGATCGGTTACCATATCCGCCGCTTTGTCGTATGGTAGCTTCTTGCCTTCGGCTTTGACCTTGGCCAGTTCTTCCACCAGCAGGTCTTTATACAGTTCCAGCGTAATAGCACGGCCATCATCCAGCGAACGCTCATGACGAATCCACTGCCAGATCTGCGAGCGTGAAATTTCTGCCGTTGCCGCATCTTCCATCAGGTTGAAAATAGGCACGCAGCCTGAACCTGCCAGCCATGATGCCAGATACTGGATAGATACGCTGATATTATTGCGCAGCCCTGCTTCGGTGATTGTGCCCTGCGGAACGGTCAGCAGATCCCTGGCGGTGATCGACACGTCATCGCGCTGGCGGTCCACCTGGTTCGGGCCTTTCATCAGGCGGTCGAATACTTCCATGGCCACAGGCACCAGCGCCGGATGCGCCACCCATGTGCCGTCATGGCCATCGCCAGCTTCACGCTCCTTATCGGCGCGCACCGCGTTGAATGCCTTGTCATTGGCCGCCGCATCATCCTTTACCGGAATAAATGCCGCCATACCGCCCATGGCAAAGGCACCGCGGCGATGGCAGGTCTTGATAAGCAGCTGCGAATAGCTGCGCAGGAAATGGCTCAGCATGGTTACCTGCGCGCGTTCTGGCAGCACGAAATCCTTACGCTTGCTGAATTTCTTGATGAAGCTGAAAATATAATCCCAGCGGCCGCAGTTCAGACCCACGCAGTAATCTTTCAGCGCACAGAGGATTTCATCCATCTCAAACGTGGCAAGAATGGTTTCAATCAGCACCGTTGCCTTAATCGTACCCTTAGGCAGGCCAATGCGCTGCTCCCCGTAAGCAAATACATCTGCCCATAGCTGCGCTTCTTCGCTGCTTTCAAGTTTAGGAATATAGAAATACGGGCCGGTGCCATTTTCCAGCAGCACTTTGGCATTGAGGTAAAAATAGATGCCAAAATCGAACAGCGCGCCCGGTACGGGTTTGCCTTTATAAAGCGCGTGCTTTTCATCCAGATGCCAGCCGCGCGGACGCACAATCAAAGTAGCAATGGTATCGTTCAGTTTATACTGCTTGCCTTCCGGGCTGGTGTAGCTGAGCGTGCGATTGGCATAGTCGCACATATTGACATGACCATCCATCACCCCGTCCCAGGTCGGCGACAGTGAATCTTCAAAATCGGCCATGAATACCTTGGCGCCGGAGTTCAGCGCGTTGATCACCATCTTGCGTTCTACCGGGCCGGTAATTTCCACGCGGCGGTCCTGAAGCGGTTTAGGGATCGGCGCTACCTTCCAGTCGGATTCGCGAATGGACTGGGTGTCTATGCGAAAGTCCGGCAGCTCGCCGCCATCAATACGTTTCTGGCGCTCACGGCGCTGCTCAAGAAGGCTGTTGCGGCGGGCTGTGAAGCGTTCGGCCAGTTCGCCTACAAATTCCAGTACCTCTGGCGTAAGTACCGCCTGCTGCTCATGCGTAAGTGCGCCTTTGATCGTTATGGTATCGCTGATGTTGCGTGCTGCCTCTGACATAGGGCCTCCTTCAATGCTATGGGTATATGGGATAGTTAAGTCATAGCCTATAGCAGTCAGAATGCAAAGCTTTCATGAAAAAAGCCGCTGCTGGTTTCCCGGCAGCGGCTTTGATTCGCTAGAGCAGATCGCTTAGTTAAAGCGGAAGCGCAGGATACAACCAGGCGCGTTACCGCCGGTGTTGATACCACGGTTATAGGTATCGATTGGATCAACGCCGCTGCTGCCCGTGGTCGCGCAATCACCCGGCTGCGGGGTGGTCGCTGAAGACCATGTGGTAGGATCAATAAATACGCTGGTGCTGCTGGCTGCGGTGCCGCGCGCCTGTACCGTGCCGGTAAGTGGCAGGCCGTCATCAAGTTTCACGTCAATGTTATAGGCCTGGATCGGGGTCAGGTTAGTGCTGAGCTGGTAAGCGCCCGAAGAAGCAGAAGTGCTCTGGATGCCTGCAAGCAGGTAATAGTTGAGGCCGCCGGTCGAACCTACCGTCAGATAGTTACCACGGCCAAGTTTAGCAGGAGGCATAACGGACGATACCGTATTAGGGGCCGTTGCCAGAGGCGATGCCGAGTCAATACCGGTGAAGTTACCGTCTACCAGGTTGGCAATGGAAAGATCGTTCCAGAACATGGCGGTTTCCTGACCAAATACCATGCCCGAACCGGTGGAGGTATCAATCAGGCCGTTACCATCGCCGCGGCCCTGCGTGCCGGTACGGGTAACGAAGCCAAACGCAATGGCGTTATCAGCGGTAATATCGCCGGGCATACCGTTATATTTGGTACGGAAGGTGTTGACCGACGCGTTGTATTTTTCAATCTGGCTGATGGTGGCGCGAATTTCCGCTGCCTTAATCAGATCCTGCCCTACGAGAACGCCGCCTACAATCAAACCGATGATTACCAGCACGATCGATAATTCGATCAGTGTGAAACCCTGCTGCTTGCGCGGTTGGATAGTCTTCATAATTCACGTCACTCCAGATCGGATGGGTTGGGCATTGCTATGGGGGGCTGCTACATGCAACAGGCAATAACATGCAAAGAACAGCATGCTTTTGTACTATTTTTGATAACACTGGCACCGTAACAGCTAAACCTTACCAAATCGTTACTGCAAAATAGAACTACTGTAAATGCATACAGGCAGGCAATTAGGAAGCAGCTTCCTTGCCTGGCAGGGTTTCGGTTTTGATGGTCGCAACGGCTGCATCAAGATGCGTCTGGGTGCACAGGCCAAGCAGCACAGGATCGCGCGGCTTAATGTTGCCGCTGTTCCAGTGGGTCTTGCCACGCACCGCCTGAATAGTGTTCTTGGTGGTGCCAACCAGTTTTGCAATCTGGGCATCGGTCATGGCCGGGAAATTCTTGATCAGCCATGCAATCGCATCGGGCTTATCCTGGCGGCGTGCTACCGGGGTATAACGGCTGCCTTTGGTTTTCTGCATGATGTACTGGCGCGCGGTGTTTTTCAGTTCCAGCGACGCTTTCGGATCGGCTTCGCAGCGCTTGATTTCCTCGGTCGTCAGCTGACCACTTGCCAGCGGATCAACACCGCGGATGCCACCAGACACTTCACCATCGGCAATGCCCTGCACTTCGAGCGGATGCAGGCCGCAGAAATCAGCGATCTGCTGGAAGCTGAGTGCAGTGTTTTCCACCAGCCAAACGGCGGTTGCTTTAGGCATTAATGGCAATGTCATGGCTCAAATCCTTATGTTCAATCTTTTAAGGGGAAGGCACTTATTTAGAGGTTTTTGCCTAAGATTCAAGCATTTTCGGCATTTTTTCCATAAGGCCGCACTTGCTGGCCATTTACTATAAAACCATATGCATCAATATGTTGGTTTATTTACAGGCCGTATCAGCATCTTGTGTAAAACCGTTTTTTCTTATATATTAATAGAGATTTACCCTTTCTGCAGGTTCAGTTTCTGTGACCTTAGGAGGGTTACAGGCTGCCGAAAGGTAAGTCGTTGGAGATTCAGTCATGGCGACCGACCTGATCCAGCCCAACCCCGTCCTGTACATCTCACTGGACGCGGCGGTGCGGCAGATCAACGCGATCCGCACGCGGATCAAGCCCTCAGGGGCCAAGCTCGTCACCGAAGCGCACCTCAAGGCGCAGCTCGGCGGCAAGGTGACGCGGGGCCACATCCTGCGCACCGAACTGGAAAAGCTGCTCGCAGCTGAGGGTGCGGCGCGCGTCTCACGGTCGGGGGTGGTCAACCTCCCCGTCGTGAAGAAGAAGAAGCCCGGCCAGAAATAGCCGTGGCGACCATGCTGTAAAAAAGGGCCGTACCCCCATCATCCCTCGTGGATGTTGGGGGCACGGCCTTTTCATTTGTGCCGCGCGTTATTTTCGCTACATTGCCATCCATGACCTTTTCTTTTTCCACCATCGTCATCACTTCACCTGCGCCTCATGTCACGCTGCTGACACTGTCGCGCCCCGCCTGCGCCAATGCACTTTCCAAACAGATGGGCGAAGAGATCACACATTTCTTTTCGCATCTTCCAGAAGATACCCGCGTGGTGATCCTCACCGGCGAGGGAAAACATTTTTGCGCCGGCGCTGATTTGAAAGAGCGCAAAGGCATGAGCAATGAGCAGTGGCATGCACAGCATCATGCGTTCGAGCTAGCGCTTCAGGCACTACTTGCCTGCCCCGTTCCTGTCATCGCTGCCGTCAATGGCGCGGCATTTGGCGGCGGGTTGGAACTGGCGCTTGCCTGTGATTTTATTTACGCATCGAACGCGGCGCGTTTTGCACTTAGCGAAACCACACTTGGCATTATTCCCGGCATGGGAGGTACACAGCATTTACCACGTGCCATCGGCACACGCCGCGCCAGCGAATATATTTTCCTCGGTCAGGCATTTTCGGCGCAGGACGCAGAGCGTTTTGGCATGCTCAATAAAACATGCGAACCAGACACACTCATGAGTGAGGTAACCGCCATTTCATGCCGCATTGCAGCAAATGCACCGCTGGCAATTAAAGCGGCAAAGAAAGCAATTTATGGTGGTATTAATGTGCCGATTCATGAGGCGCTCTCCCACGAACTTCAGCAGTATCAGACACTTCTGGATACAAACGACCGACATGAAGGCATCAACGCCTTCAACGAAAAGCGCAAACCGGACTTTACCGGAAGCTAAAAACATTGGATAATGGGCATTGCGCAGCTTTTACAAGGATAATGCCATGCCGTCCAAACCCCCGGCCATAACACTTACCACCGGGTCCAAAAACAAAGGTGAAATACGCCCCGTGTCACTTGCACTGCAAGGCGGCGGTGCGCACGCAGCATTTACCTGGGGCGTGATCGACCAACTGCTCATGGATGGCCGCATCGAGATCGAAGCGGTCAGCGCAACCAGCAGCGGCGCCATACTGGCAGTCGTCATGGCGCAGGGATTAATGGATGGCGGCAATGAAGGCGCGCGCGAAGCGCTGCTGACCTTCTGGCGCAAAGTAAGTATCGCATCGAGCCTGATGCCCATTCAAATGAACGTGATGGATAAATTCCTCGGCCATGTCGGTATCGACGTCTCCGCATCCTCCATGGCGCTTGATTACATCACCAAGATTTTTTCGCCTTACCAGTTCAACCTGTTCGACTTCAACCCGCTGCGCGGCATTGTCGAGGAGATGGTGGATTTCGATAAGCTGAATAAAAAACCACCCGCAGGCATTTACATCAATGCGACCAATGCCCGCACCGGAAAGAGCAAAATTTTCGAGCCGGGCGACCTATCGCTTGATGCGATCATGGCGTCAAGCTGCCTGCCCTTTGTATTCAAGACCGTGGAGATTGACGGCGAACCGTACTGGGATGGTAGTTTCTCGGGCTGCCCTGCCCTTGCGCCGCTGATCAACCATAGCGAACCAGGCGATATTGTGCTGGTGCAGGTGCATCCATCATTCGTGGATGAAACCCCTACCACCGCTGCCGACATTCTAGACCGCGCTACCGAGATCAGTTTTCATTCGGTGCTATTGCATGAGATGAAAACCATCGAACTGTATAACGGCATGATTGCAAGCGGTGCGCTGAAGCAAAAACCGGTATTCCTGCACCGTATCGAAGCGCAGGATATGCTGACCAGCCTGGGCCGTTCCAGCAAGCTTAAAGCCGACTGGGATTTCCTGATTTACCTGCATGATATTGGTGTGCAGACCGCAACCGAATGGCTGGCGGGTAATTTCGAATTACTGGGTAAAGGCTCGACGCTCGATATTAGCGCGCTGGTTGCTTAAGAAAGCGGCTGCGGCTGCTGCGTAAACAGCTTGCAGTTAAGCACGGTAATGGCAGGCCTGCTGCCCTCCAGCGACAAAGTTGCCTCGCATAATGCATCATACGAAAACCGCGCCGTGCGCAGCTTGGTCATGAATCGCGACGCACCCTGTGCGCCGCCTGCCGACATAATAATAGCATCACCGGTTTTCCAGTCGCTGCTGATATTAAAATCAGCCAACCGTGCATTAAACGTAAAGCTGGTAAGCGACCGCAGCAGATTATCCAGGTAAGCCATGAACAGGCGCTTGTTAAAGTTATAGGTAACGGCGGGCTTATTGTTCTGAACCGCCTCTTCATCCATCACGCCGTACGTTACATCCAGCCTGATCTGTACGTTATCGTCAAGATAGCGCATCACCGCCTGCTGCACCTTCGCGCTGTTGCCACTGGCGACCAGCTGGCCGATTTCATAAAGCGCATCTTCGGTGCGATCTTCTTCAACAACGGGCGGATAAAAGAAATAGTGATGCACGATAAACAGCATCGCTATAAACAAACCGGCGGATACTTTTTCCTTGTTTGTCATTACTCGCTTTTAAAGGCTTGTATGCCGGTAATGGCACGCCCTAAAATAAGCGCATGGATGTCATGCGTGCCTTCATAGGTGTTGACGCTTTCCAGGTTCATCACATGGCGGATCACATGATATTCATCCGAAATGCCGTTGCCGCCATGCATGTCGCGGGCCACACGCGCAATGTCGAGCGCCTTGCCCGCCGAGTTGCGCTTAATGATCGAGATCATGTCCGGCGCAGATTTTCCTTCATCAATCAGGCGGCCAACACGCAGGCAGGCCTGAAGCCCCAGCGTAATCTCCACCATCATATCAGCGAGTTTTTTCTGGATCAGCTGGTTCGAGGCCAGCGGACGGCCAAACTGCTTGCGCTCCAGCGTATAGTTACGCGCCGCCTGCAAACAGAATTCAGCAGCGCCCAGAGCGCCCCAGCCAATGCCGTAACGCGCCTTGTTAAGGCAGGAGAACGGGCCTTTCAGGCCAGCTACTTTCGGCAGCATGTTTTCTTCCGGCACCGACACATCTTCCATGGAGATCATACCGGTGGTCGACGCGCGAAGTGAAAATTTGCCTTCGATTTTAGGTGCGGTCAGGCCCTTCATGCCTTTTTCTAAAATGAAGCCTTTGATGGTGCCGTCTTCGGTGCCTTCCAGCCCGTAAGTCTTCGCCCAGATCACGAACACATCAGCTATCGGTGAATTGGTGATCCAGTTCTTCGCACCGGAGATTACAAAACCGTCCTTGGTTTTTTTTGCGCGGGTTACCATGCTTCCAGGGTCAGAGCCATGGTCAGGCTCGGTCAGCCCGAAGCAACCGATATATTCACCGCTTGCCAGTTTTGGCAGGTATTTATCTTTCTGCGCGTCTGAACCAAACGCATCAATCGGGTGCATCACCAGGCTCGACTGCACCGAAAGCGCCGAACGGTAGCCGCTATCGACCCATTCAATTTCGCGGCAGATAAGACCCGATGCCACATGGCTGGCACCAGCGCAGCCATGTGTTTTGATGGTTACGCCAAACAGCCCCATTTCGCCCATTTCGCGCATGATCCCTGCATCGAAATGCTCGTGACGATTCGCCTCCAGCACACGCGGCATCAGCTTTTCACGGGCGTAGGAACGCGCGCTGTCTGCAATCATGCGCTCATCTTCGGTTAGCTGCTCAGAAAGCAGCAATGGGTCTTCCCAGTTAAATGGCATGGTTTATTTCCGTCAGAGCAGGAGGTTTAAAATAGTGCCGCGATCCCACGCCACGCCCCGGCGCATCGATTCAACAGCACTGCTTATAAGGGTTTGAAGCGATTCCGGCCCCGGTATGTAGTTGACATCGGCGCGTTTGGGTACAATAACATCGCCCAAGATACCATTTTGGCCAGAGGGCTGGCGGCGACGGTTCGCGCTGCCCGTACCAGTAGACGATGTACCGATACGGTTTGAATTAAACTCAATGGCCATGTGTTAAACCCTATGTAAAACCCTTGTCGCCTTAATTAGGCATTTGTTTTTTGTTATTATGTCGTTTGTTATCGCTACATTCTACCATTTTTTCGATTTCCCCGGCTTTGCTGCGGCGCAGCAACCCATGCAGGAAAAGTTAAGATCCTTAGGCATCAAGGGCACCATACTGATCGCCCCGGAAGGCCTGAATGCCACAATTGCTGGCTCCCGCGAAGCGATTGACCAGTATTTGGCTTATCTCGGCCAGGACATTACCCATGCCCCCATCGAGCATAAGGAATCCTACAGCGACACCCAGCCTTTCGTGCGCAGCAAGGTACGCCTTAAGAAAGAAATCATTGGCCTTGGCCAGCCAGTGGCACCCCAGCACGGCGAACATATTAAAACCGGCATCCATGTAGCGGCCAAGGACTGGAACCATATTATCTCCGATCCCGAGGTCATGGTACTCGATAGCCGCAATAAGTATGAGGTACATCTGGGTACGTTTGAGGGCGCAGTTAACCCCGACATCCATATTTTCAAGGATTTACCAGAATATGTAAAAACCCATCTCGACCCGGCGAAGCATAAGAAAATAGCGACCTTCTGCACGGGTGGCATACGCTGCGAAAAATTCTCCTCATGGCTGCTCGATCAGGGATTTGAAGAGGTCTACCAGCTCAAAGGCGGCATTCTTAAATATCTGGAAGAAGTGCCCGAGCCCGAGAGCAAATGGCAAGGCGAATGCTATGTATTTGACGGGCGCGTTGCCGTGGGCCACGGGCTTACGCCCTCAGAAACCGCTAGCATCTGCCAGGCTTGCGGCCATGCGCTGACCCCGGAAGATCGCGCGCATCCCGATTATATCGAAGAAACCAACTGCCCGCACTGCGAACACAAGTGGCGCTGAGCTAGCGCTTACGGAAGTTAAGCCCTTCCTGCATACCCGCCATATGTTCGTCTATGGTTTCTATATGGCCCTTGATTTCCTGCAGCGCTTCAAAGAATTCCTTAAGCTGCTTGCGCTCCTTACCCACGGCGTCTTCTTTGCATTCGCGGGTTTGCCGCAGGCATGCCTTCTGCGCGCCTTTAAATTTCGTTATCTCCAGGTCAAGCTGGCGCAGCATGCTACTGGTGGAATGCGAAAACTCGCGTATCACCGGCTCATCTTCATCCTTATCCGGTTCGCCCAGGGCAAAATTCGCATGCTGGACGCGTTCGCTTCGCCCTCTTATATCATCAGATAATGCGCAGATACGAAAGGCGCTTTGCACCAGCTGGCTTT
The DNA here is from genome assembly GCA_020050695.1 of Alphaproteobacteria bacterium. Lineage (GTDB taxonomy): Bacteria > Pseudomonadota > Alphaproteobacteria > Rickettsiales > SXRF01 > JAGVKI01. Next base: position 15,042 of record JAGVKI010000111.1, read on the forward strand.
CATCGAGCATATCGAAATGCTCTTCCATAGCGAATTTAGAGTGCAGCCGTTTATTGGGATTATCACCGCACTCATCGAGTGTGCTTTCGGTCAGCATTTCCAGCGCCTCCTTCGCCGCGCCGTATACGGCCTGCATATGGGCAGAAAACTTGCCTGTTTTTCTCATGAGGTGGAACCCTGGTTGCTATAGCTGCCCATAGTAACAAAATCATGTTTCAATTTTATGAAAACGACCTTCTATACATGAGTTATCCACATATTTTTTCCATCGGTTTTAGTCTGAATCCAAAGGTATATATAATCTTATCAACAACTTCCTAATCTTAAGATATCCACAGGATGTAGTAGCAAACTATGTGTCAAGCACAATATCTAGTTGTCATTGCCAATGGGTGGTGTTAGCTTTTGGAACAAGGGATGGTGAATAATAAAAAAAATATTGCACTGCACATAACTTGGTTCCTTTTTCGCCTGTCGGCGTGCCACATGAAAGTGAGGCCCGGCCAATAGTCGACTAAAAAAGTCGGGAACTGCTGCAGCTGCCACCACACCGAGCCGTAATTAGGAACGATATTGATAGACTACAAATACAAGGGGCCAACGCATGCGCATAGATAGACACTTCACCAAGACCAACTCCAAAAATACCGAAGCTGTCTATTATAATATCCCCTTCCGCAAGACCGATGTGGTAATGAAAAACCCGGACGGCTCGGTGGTATTTGAAGCCCTCGGCGTTGAAGTGCCGGAATACTGGTCACAGGTGGCCTGCGACGTCATCTCACAAAAATATTTCCGTAAAGCCGGTGTTGCCGCACGCTTTAAGCGCATTGAAGAAGCAACCGTGCCGTCATGGCTGTGGCGCTCCGTTCCAGACGAAGATGCGCTTGAGCGCATGCCCGCAGAGCAGCGTTATACAGGTGAAACCTCCGCCAAGCAGGTGTTCGACCGCCTGGCCGGCGCGTGGACGTACTGGGGCTGGAAAGGCGGCTATTTTGACACTGAAAGTGATGCCCGCGCATTCTATGATGAAATCCGTTACATGCTGGCCGCGCAGATGGCCGCGCCGAATTCACCGCAATGGTTCAATACCGGCCTGCACTGGGCCTACGGTATTGATGGCCCAAGCCAGGGTCATTATTATGTTGACCCGGATACCGGCAAGCTCAATAAATCCAAAAGCGCATACGAACGCCCGCAGCCACATGCATGCTTCATCCAGAGCGTGAAAGACGACCTGGTGAACGAAGGCGGCATCATGAATCTGTGGGAGCGTGAAGCGCGCCTGTTTAAATATGGTTCCGGTACCGGCTCGAATTTTTCTGACCTGCGCGGCAGCGGTGAAAACCTCTCTGGCGGCGGCAAATCGTCGGGCCTGATGAGCTTCCTGAAAATCGGTGACCGCGCTGCTGGCGCGATCAAATCCGGCGGCACTACCCGCCGCGCTGCCAAGATGGTAGTAGTCGATATCGACCATCCGGATGTTGAAGAATTCATCAACTGGAAAGTGCTCGAAGAACAAAAAGTCGCTGCACTGGTAACCGGCTCCAAGCTATGCCGCAAACACCTGACCGCTATCATGGCAGCATGTCAGGAAAGCCCCGAAAACAAAAAGGGCGACGAGCGTTTCCTGCCTGCTGAAAATCCGGCACTTAAAAAAGCGATGCGCGAAGCGCGCAAGTCACTTGTGCCTGACAATTACATCCAGCGCGTGGTGGAATTCGCCAAACAGGGCTTTACCGCTATCGACTTCCCTGAATATGATACCGACTGGGACTCGGAAGCGTACCTGACCGTATCAGGCCAGAACTCCAATAACTCGGTGCGCGTTACCAATGAATTTTTAGAAGCGGTTGCTTCCGACAAGCCATGGCACCTGCTCAACCGCAAATCCGGCCAGGTGGCAAAGACCATACCGGCACGCGCTTTGTGGGACGAAATCGGTTACGCTGCATGGTCATGCGCTGATCCGGGATTGCAATACGACACCACCATCAATGAATGGCATACCTGCCCTGAATCTGGCCGCATCCGTGCATCCAATCCATGCTCGGAATATATGTTCCTGGATGATACCGCGTGCAACCTTGCCTCTATCAACCTGCTGCAGTTCAAGCGCGAGAATGCTCCGTTCGACGTGCATGCCTTTGAACATGCCTGCCGCCTGTGGACGGTAGTGCTGGAAGTGTCCGTGCTCATGGCGCAGTTCCCGTCCAAGGAAATTGCAAAACTCTCTTATGAATTCCGCACGCTCGGCCTTGGTTATGCGAATGTCGGCGGCCTGCTGATGGCCAGCGGTGTTCCTTATGACAGTGCACAGGGCCGCGCCACCATCGGTGCGATCACGGCGATCATGACCGGTGTTTCGTATGCGACCTCTGCCGAAATGGCTAAGGAACTTGGCGCATTTGACGGCTATAACGCCAACCGCCAGCATATGATGCGCGTCATGCGCAACCATCGCCGCGCTGCTTACGGCGAAACCGATGGCTATGAGGATCTTTCCATCCTGCCTGTGCCACTGGATATTGATAATTGCCAGGACAAGGGACTGATCGACGCGGTGCGTAAAGCATGGGATACCGCCATCATCCTGGGCGAAAAATATGGTTTCCGTAACGCGCAGGCCACCTGCATTGCGCCTACCGGCACCATTGGCCTGGTGATGGATTGCGATACCACCGGCATCGAACCGGATTTTGCGATTGTGAAATTCAAGAAACTGGCAGGCGGTGGTTATTTCAAAATCATCAACCAGCAAGTGCCAGAAGCACTGCGCACGCTTGGCTACACCCATAAGCAGATCGATGAAATCACGGCATATGCCGCAGGCCGCGGAACGCTTAAAGACGCGCCCGGCGTCAATCATGATAAACTCCGTGCCAAAGGCTTTA
>JAGVKI010000225.1 GCA_020050695.1 Alphaproteobacteria bacterium
AAGGCGCTTTTCGAGTAACTCGCCGCGTCCGGCCAGCAGCACCGGAATAGTTTTTAAATTAAGCGCTATGGGAAACATCGGATTATTTCGCCCATTCCCTGCCTTCAAGCGCGGCAATGGCTGCCTGCTTTACATTCGCCACGCCGACACGCTGGCAAAAATCACCGAAGCTTTCAGCGTGGTGGCGCTTATCTTTCCAAAGCGCAAACATAGGCTCAAGGGCTGGCGCCAGGCCATCATAGGGCACCTTATCAAAGATTTTTTCATTCAGGCGCGTGCCTTCAAAATCACCGCCAATATAGAGCGAGTAGTGATCGGGCATGCGGCCAACAATTCCAATATCGCCGCCATAGGGGCGCGAACAGCCGTTCGGGCAGCCCGCCATGCGAATGGCGATATGGTCTTCAATCACACCCTGGCGCTCCATGGCTTTTTCAATCTCCGCCACCAGCGGAAGCTTCACGCGCTCTGCTTCGGCCAGCGCCTTGCCGCAAGTCGGCAGCGCCACACAGGCAATCATATTGCGATAAGCAGCGCTAACGTCTTCGCGTAGCTTGATGCCATAGGCGCGCAGCTTATGTTCGATAGCGGCTTTTTCACCCGTTTCAATATCGCATAGTATGATGTTCTGATCGGCGGTCAGGCGCAGATCCATACCATATTCCAAAATTACTTCGCGCAGGCCGCTGCGGATAGCTTCGCCCTCGCGGTCAACAATGCGGCCACTGGAAATCGGAAGGCCGAGGAACCATTTGCCGTCGCCCTGCTCATGCCAGCCGGTATGTTCATCGACGGTGAATTTCGGCATCGCTTTTGGCGCATCCATCTTGCGGCCAAGATAGCCTTCAAGGGTTTCTTTAATCCACGCTTCGCCTTTTTCCTGCACTACATATTTGAGGCGTGCATGCTGGCGGTCACCGCGATCACCATGATCGCGCTGGAGTTTAATTACCGCTTCGGTAGCAGGAAGGAATAGTTCCGGCGGCACGAACATAATCGGCGTTGCAACACGCGGGTAGGTTTTAGGCGAGTTATGCTTCATGCCCATACCGCCGCCTAGTGCAAAATTATAGCCGTAATGCTCCTGTCCATTAAACAGCGACAAAATGGCAAGGTCATGCGAGAGCACGTCAATGCAGTTATCTTCCGGGGTAATCACACCGATCTTGAATTTGCGCGGCATATAGGTATCGCCGTAAAGCGGCTCAGCTACGCCGCTATCGTTAGGCGTTGGCGCAAACGGGTAGTCATGCACCTTCTCGCCGTCCATCCATACTTCGTAGTAAGCATCGGTCTTTGGCGCAACGGCGCGCGCCAGAAGATACGTATCCTCCTCCAGCTTGGCGTGCACATTGTCGCGAATGGGCGCAGGGCAGGTCATGATATTGCGCGTAATATCACCGCAGCCGCCAAGCGTAGAAAGAAGCAAGCGGTTGATGTCGGCAATCAGCGGCTTCATGCCGGTTTTCTTGATGCAGTGGAACTGGAAGGTTTCGCGCGTGGTGATGCGCAATGTGCCGTTAGCATATTTCTCAGCCACGGCATCAAGCGCCACATATTGCGCCGCGCTCAGGCGTCCGCCCGGGCATTTCATGCGCACCATGAATTCGTATTCTTTCTCAAGCCCTGCCTTTTTACGCTCGGTCGCGCTGTCGCGGTCATAGCCAAAATAGCTGCCATGGAATTTGAGCAGTTCGTAGGTTTCGTCGGTGACTTCCTGCGTAGAGGTATCGGCCAGTTCAGCGGCAATATTGCCCTTCAAATGGTCGCTTTCGAGTTTGATGCTCTCTTGCTTGGAGCGCTTGGGTTTAATGGGTGCAGATTCGGTCATAACGCAGGTGGTCCTGTAGTAGGGATATGCTTTAAACGAGCAGCTTGATTACACGCAGTATGGCATAATTTCAACAATTTTCATGTGAAATGTTTTTATTATACAAATACAGTGCGTGAATTACTGTATATTATCAATATAAAGCATTATATTAACCAGTTCCGGGAACTGAACACACACCCATAATGCCAGAGCAAGGGAGGGAGCAAAAGGAAATAATTCACCCTTGCCCAGGACGCGCCACAAAAGCCCGGTCAGCACGCCAAAACCGCCCGCCAGGAACAAAAACGGCAAGATAGGATAAAGCCCCAGCCAGATGCCGGCGATGGTAAAGAATTTGACGTCGCCATAGCCCAGCCCATCGCGGCCACGCAGGTAATAATAGCCATAATGCAGGCTAAGCCCCACACCCAGCATCACCACAAAACCAAGCGCTACGCTGCCAGGGGGCGTCCCCACCACGGCATGATACCCCAGCGCCAGCACCAGCAGCGCCAGATGTACTTCATCGGGGATAATCATATGCTCCAAATCCACCATCACCATCACGATCAGCGGCACTGACATGAGCATAAGCAGCACCGATGCCAGCGAGATGCCGTGCATCAGGTATGTGATGATAAACAGTGACGCAGTTGCCAGTTCGATAAGCGGATAGCGTGAGGAGAAATGGGTTTTACAATAACGGCAACGGCCTTTTTGGAGCAGCCATGACAGCACCGGTATCAGGTCACGCGCGGCCAGTGATGTAAGGCAGTTTGGGCAGCGCGAGCGGCCTGCTACAATACCATCGCCACGCGGCAACCGGTAAATGGCAAGCGTTGCAAAGCTGCCAAAGCACAGGCCGAAAAGAAGAACGAGAATAATTTCTACCATCTGCATGTGAGGCAAGATAGCAGCTTACGCCAATTACTCAAAATATTTGCACTATTGATCATCGGTCAAATAACCGGCAGCCAGCAATTGCTGCATATCTGGCTTCCATAACGGCTTATAGGGCAGATTCTGCAATTGCGCAATAAAAGGAGCGCTGATACCCTGCTCGCGCATGAAGACAAATTCGCGGTATTGCAGCAGCTGCATGGAAAAAGCAGGTTCATACTCATCCGTATGGAACAAATCGGCGCTGCGGATGGGTGCATGGAAACCAAAGCTTGCGCCGTCTTCCATCTTACGTTCTATACCGCCTGCAAACGCTACTGTGCATGCGCTGAAGCAGCCGCGCCTAACATAGGTATTGAGTTTATGTTTCTTGATCAGCTTGCCAAGTTTCAGGCCCTCATGCAGACGTCCGCCCGGGCTATCGAGCAGCACGCGGGTGATAGCAGGTTTTTTTGCAAGCGCGGCAGCGACATCATCACTGATACCAAAAGGCAGCCAGCCATAAATCATCAATGTGCGATCATCGGGATAACTTAGTTTATAGCCGCCAATAGGATCGGGGGCGAAATCGTTTTCCAGGCTGTCTTTAGCCGCTTTCAGATCGGGCAAAGAGCCAACTACAAGCAGCAAGACCATGGCGCGCGCAGCGTATTTCCAGATTAGACGCCCCTGGTAATGGCCCGCTGAGCGCCAGATACCCACATACTGCCATATGGATAGGATGATCGCAAAAGCAAACAGCCCGATTTTGATACAGATGATAGTGGTAAACGAAAGTTGATCCACCCACGGCCATAGTGATAACAGCGCAAGCACTATCACCAGCAGGCACATGAGGGTTACGACAACACCGCCGCCCCAGAAACTTCTGCCAAGCGCCAATTCGCCGCGCCAGTGAGAAACTATATATTGTTTAAGGG
>JAGVKI010000158.1 GCA_020050695.1 Alphaproteobacteria bacterium
AGATATGGCCAGCGCGAACAATCAATAAATTTGGGAATAAATTATGCTGGCCGCAGATTACAAGGACTTACGGGGAATTTACAGGAACGTTGCCAGCATCGTATCGAGTATTGGCGGCGAGCTGGTCTAGCATTGTCTCAACCCAAGGAGGCCGATATGATCACACAGCTTTCCACTCCGATTCCGCTTATGACTCCCAAGGGTAAGGCCTGGGCGGTAGCTATCATCGATTACGGCCCGCAATGGGATTTGCAGTGGATTACCTTTGTCCATGAAACCGGGGAGTGCTGGACGTTCCGCAATAGCCAGATCCGCCAGGAGCAGAATTATACGTTTGGCCTGCCGCAGCCCAGCGCGATACACGGGCAGGAGCAACCGATGCGTGAATCGGCGCAGTTTTACAAGATGTCGTAAATTAGTTTTCGATGCGGTAGTTGGGGGCTTCACGCGTGATGGTGATGTCATGCGCGTGGCTTTCGCGCAGGCCTGCCGAGGTGATGCGTACGAACTTGCAGTTCTTCTGCATGTCGGCAATGGTGCCGTTGCCGGTATACCCCATGGCGGCTTTAAGCCCGCCCATCAGCTGATGTACGATATTGGCGATCGGGCCTTTAAACGGTACGCGGCCTTCCACGCCTTCTGGCACCAGTTTCAGCTTATCGGCGATTTCCTGCTGGAAATAGCGGTCAGCCGAGCCGCGCGCCATTGCGCCCATGGAACCCATGCCGCGATAGGCTTTATAAGAGCGCCCCTGATACAGGATCACTTCGCCGGGGCTTTCTTCGGTGCCGGCAAACAGCGAGCCTAGCATGGCGCAATCAGCCCCTGCGGCAATGGCCTTGGCCAGGTCGCCGGAGAATTTGATGCCGCCATCGGCGATAACGGGTACGCCATGCTTGCGAGCCAGTTCGCATACGGCAAGTACAGCTGTCAATTGCGGCACACCAACACCTGCCACAATGCGGGTGGTGCAGATGGAACCGGGGCCAATGCCCACTTTAATAGCGTCAGCGCCTGCCTTGATCAGTTCTTCGGCGGCTTCGGCGGTTGCCACGTTACCTGCAATCACCTGTGTATCTTTATAAGCAGACTTGACGGCACGCACGGCGTCGATCACCCCTTTGGAATGCCCGTGGGCGGTATCTACCACCACTACGTCCACCCCGGCGGCAATCAGCATTTCAGCGCGCTTGAAGCCATCCGTACCGGTGCCCACAGCTGCGGCCACACGCAGGCGGCCTTTCTCGTCTTTGCAGGCATTTGGGAAAGCTTGTGCTTTTTCAATATCTTTTACGGTAATCAGGCCCACGCAGCGGAACTGGTCATCAACCACCAGCAGCTTTTCCAGGCGGTGGCGGTGCAGCAGGGTTTTGGCTTCTTCACGGCTGATGGTGCTGGGTACGGTCACCAGCTTTTCCCTGGTCATCAGTTCGTGGATAGGCTGTTTCGGGTCGGAGGCAAAGCGCACGTCGCGGTTAGTGAGGATACCCACCAGCTTGCGCGAGTCTTTTTCTACCACCGGCAGGCCGGAGATATTGTTATTGCTCATGACCGCCAGTGCTTCGGCAAGCGTGGCATTCGGATTGAGGGTGAGGGGATCGATCACCATGCCGGACTCGAATTTCTTTACGGCCTGCACTTCGCTGGCCTGTTCGGTGATGGTCATATTCTTGTGGATACAGCCCATGCCGCCATTTTGCGCCATGGCAATGGCCAGGCGCGATTCGGTTACCGTATCCATGGCCGCCGAGATGAGGGGTATATTGAGATTTATGGTGCGGGTCAGGCGCGTGCGTGTGTCGGCCTGGGCCGGCACAATATTAGAGGCTGCTGGCTGGAGCAGGACATCATCGAAAGTCAGGGCTGTTTCTAGGGGGGTAATCAGTGCCATGTCGTCCTATGTGTTTTTGCCTATGCGCTAAAGTGGGCACCTTTCTAATGACTTTGCGGGGGTATGTCACGTGTTTTCATCACAAATATGGTATGCGCGGGCGCTACGGGGTCTAAATGCTGAGCCTGCATTAATAATTACAATTTTTTCATAAAAAAATACTTATACGCCATACGATTTTGCTTTATTATTTGTTGGTTTCTTACTATGTAGGATTCGCGTGTTAACAACTAATAGGTTTTTTGTGTTATTTAACCTTACAAAACAGAACTTTAGAAAAAGGTTCGTCGGAATTCTCCTTGGCGAACCCTGACGGGTTAACAATTTACGAGTGGATTTTATGCGATGAAAAACAACACTTCTGAACCTCCCGGCCGCCAAACCGGACTTAAATTGGCCCGACGCACCAGCGTTATCAACCTCCCCAAAGATTCCCAGATAGCAACAGCTATATCCCCGGCAATGCATGCCCCCGTTGTGGTGCCTGTTTCCGGAGAGGTAGTGTATCATTCTGTCGAAGCCATGGTGCACAGCGACCGCCCGGTATTGCCGGTGCATTGCCTGCGCCCGTCGACGATTGTATCTACGGCTAAGTGGTTTCTACGCCAGTTTCCAGGTGAGGTGATGTATGCGGTGAAAACCAATCCTGACCCGCGTGTGCTGCGTTACCTGGCACATGCCGGCGTAAAACATTTCGACGTCGCGTCTATAGTAGAGGTAAAGCAAGTGGCGGATACATTGCCAGATGCAAAAATGTACTTCATGCATCCGGTGAAAAGCCGCGAAGCGATTGCGTCCGCATACTTTGAGTATGGCGTGCGTGATTTCTCGCTCGATTCACACGAAGAACTGAATAAAATCCTGGAAGTCACCCATGGTGCCACCGACCTGAACCTGTATGTGCGTTTGGCTATGGCCAATGAAAACGCGGCCTTCAGCCTTGCCGGCAAGTTTGGCGTTTCCATGGAAGATGCACCGGCGCTGATACTTGCTGCCCGCGCAGCAAGTGCCAAGCTTGGCATCTGCTTCCATGTAGGCTCCCAGTGCATGGACCCGCAGGCCTATGGCCGTGCAGTACAGCATGTGGTTGACCTGCTCGACAAAACGGGCGTTAAGCTTGATATACTGGATATTGGTGGCGGTTTCCCGTCCATCTACCCGGGCCTCATGCCGCCGGCGCTGCCGTCCTACATGAAGGCGATCAAAAAGACGCTTAAAAGCCATCCGCAGCTGTCCGCTTGCAAAATTGTTTGTGAGCCGGGCCGTGCGCTGGTGGCTGAAGGTGGCTCTGTGGTCGTTCGCGTGGAGCTGCGCAAGGGCAACATGCTCTATATCAACGATGGCACCTATGGCAGCCTGTTTGATGCTGGGCACCCTGGCTTTGTCTATCCGGTAAAGGCGATTCGCCCTGAAGGCCAGGGAAAAGAAAAGCTATCGCCTGAAGTGGCGGAGTTTGGCTTTTTTGGCCCAACCTGCGACAGCCTGGACACCATGAAGGGCCCGTTCCATCTGCCTAAAGACATTGCTGAGGGCGACTGGATCGAAATTGGCCAGCTTGGCTCGTATGGCGCAACCATGCGTACCAACTTCAACGGCTTTTACAGTGATGCCACGGTAGAAGTAGCGGACAAGCCGCTGCTGTCGATTTTTGGCGTAAATTAATCGCTTTAACGAATGCTCCCCGGACGGTCAGTTTCTGGCTGTCCGGGGATTTTATTTATACAATTTATTTATAAAAATTATTTATCTCGTTTTTTAAGGGACGTTTGTTATGAAAACTGCTGCCAAAAAGAAGACCAGCCCGAAACAGGCCCAGAAACAGTCATTGCTCACCAAACCGGTAAAGCATATCGACATCACTTCGTTCGATGCACGCCCGATCATTGACTCCATGTCACACATGTCGTTCACCTCGCGTGACCTTGCCAAGGCCGCTGAGATATACAACATGATGCTGGCTGATAAAAAATGCTCCATCATCCTGACGCTGGCGGGCTCCACCTCTGCTGGCGGCTGCATGAAGCTGTATGCTGACCTCATCAAGAACAACATGGTCGATGCCATCGTGGCTACCGGTGCTTCCATCGTGGATATGGACTTCTTTGAAGCGCTTGGTTTCAAGCACTATCAGGGCAGCCAGTTCATGGATGACAGTGTACTGCGCGATAACTATATCGACCGCATCTACGATACCTATATCGATGAAGAACAGCTGCAGGCATGCGACCACACCATCGGCAAAATCGCTGATTCGCTGGAAGCGCGCCCGTATTCTTCGCGTGAGTTCATCCATGAGATGGGCAAGTGGCTGGTAAAGAACAGCAAGAAAAAAGACTCGGTGATCCAGCTTGCGTATGAGCATGGCGTGCCTATTTTCTGCCCGGCATTTACCGATTCTTCTGCGGGCTTTGGCCTCGTTGTGCACCAGGTGCAGCGCATGAAGAAGA
>JAGVKI010000091.1 GCA_020050695.1 Alphaproteobacteria bacterium
GGTAACCAAGGAAACCTATACATTTACCGACCGTGGCGGTGAGTTGCTGACACTGCGCCCGGAATTTACCGCCGCTGTCGTGCGCGCATTTATTTCTAATGGTCTTCAGGAAAAGCTGCCATTTAAAGTCTATTATCATGGCCCGGCATTTCGTTATGAACGCCCGCAGAAAGGCCGCATGCGCCAGTTCCATCAGTTCGGCGCGGAGTTGCTGGGCGTGGAAGACCCGATTGCCGATATTGAAATGATTGCTATGGCACAGCACGGCCTTGCGGCACTGGGACTGGATAAGCATGTGACGCTGGAGATCAATTCGCTGGGTGATGCGCAAAGCCGTAACGACTATCGCAGCGCGCTGGTGGAATATTTCAGCAGCCACAAGGCGGATTTGTCAGATGACAGCAAGAACCGCCTGGAGAAAAATCCGCTGCGCATCCTCGACTCCAAGGATGAGGGGGATAAGAAGATCGTGGCTGGCGCTCCGGCGGCCAGTGATTATTTTACAACGCATGCCACGGAATTTTTTGGTCATGTGAAAGAAGCACTTGAAGCCTTGAAGATCCAATTTTATGTTAACCCGCGTTTGGTGCGCGGGCTGGATTACTACTCGCACACGGTGTTTGAATTCACCACCGACAAGCTGGGTGCGCAGGGCACGGTACTTGCGGGTGGCCGCTATGATGGGCTGGTAAAGCTTATGGGCGGGCCGGATGTACCAGGTGTTGGTTTTGCCGCTGGCATGGAACGCCTGCTAGCGCTTATCGAAGCAACAGGCGGCGCGGGCGCAGGTAAGGCAGTCAGGCCAGTTGCCGTAATACCGGTGGATGACGCACAGGAAAAAGACGCATTATTGCTGGCGCAGGAATTACGCCATAAGGGATTTGCAGTGGAACTTATTACCCGTGGTAATATGGGCAAGAAAATGAAACGTGCTGCCAAGTTTGAAGCTTCGGTAGCGCTTATGCTCGGTGAAACGGAAGTTGCAAGCGGGCAGGTACAGCTGAAAACGCTTGATGATGGTTCGCAAGGAATGGTTGCGCGCGGTGCGCTGGCGGATGCGCTGGCGGCATATAAATAATATTGATAAGAGAAAATACTTCCCATGAGTTTTGAAGACCGTTTGGAAATGCTGGTACGACGTCATGATGAACTGCGCGATGCGCTGGGCGCTGGCAATGTGTCTGGCAGTGACTTTGCCAAGTTTTCCAAGGAATATTCCGACCTGACGCCGCTGGTGGAGACCATTCAGACCTACCAGCAGGCCAAGAGGGCGCTCGATGACATGAAGCAGATGGTGGCTGACCCTGCATGTGACCCGGAAATGAAATCCATGGCCGAGCAGGAAATCTACGAGATTCAGCAAAAGCTGCCAGAAATGACGCGCGCGGTGCAGATTGCACTACTGCCTAAAGACGCTGCCGATGATAAAAACGTGATACTGGAAGTGCGTGCAGGCACAGGCGGCGATGAAGCGGCGCTGTTTGCAGCGGATCTTTTCCGTATGTACCAGCGTTATGCAGCCGAGCAGGGCTGGCGCTTTGAGGTGATGTCGCTGTCGGACGGTTCGGCGGGGGGCTTCAAGGAAGCAACTGCCGAAATCAATGGTAACGGCGTATTTGCCAAAATGAAATTTGAATCCGGCGTGCACCGCGTACAGCGCGTGCCCGCGACCGAAACGCAGGGGCGTATCCATACGTCTGCTGCAACGGTTGCCGTGCTTCCCGAAGCCGAAGAAGTCGACATTAAAATTGAAGATAAAGACCTGCGCATCGACGTGTTCCGCTCCAGCGGCCCGGGCGGCCAGTCGGTAAACACTACGGACTCTGCCGTGCGCATCGTGCATCTGCCTACCGGGCTGATTGTGCAGCAGCAGGACGAAAAATCGCAGCATAAGAACAAGGCAAAAGCGCTTAAAGTACTGCGCGCACGCCTGTATGAAATGGAACGCGAAAAGCTGGCCAACGAACGTGCCAGCAACCGTAAGGAACAGGTGGGTTCGGGCGACCGCTCGGAGCGCATCCGTACCTATAACTTCCCGCAAGGGCGCGTGACAGACCACCGCATCAACCTGACCGCGTATAAGATTGATGATGTGATGGCGGGCGATATATCGGAATTTGTGGACGCGCTGATCGCAGAAGACCAGGCGCAAAAACTGTCGCAGTTGGGCTGACAGTTGTGAATCGTATTAATTAACAGATTGGTAAATGTATGGCTTTTCTGAGCCAAGCTTTGCAAATGAACAGGATGTATGCTAAAGACGCACTGCGCTTTGCTGTACTTGAGTTGCAGCGCGCAGAAATTGAAAGCGCATCGCTTGATGCGCGCCTTTTGCTCCAGCATGTATTGGGTGTGAGCCGCGAGCAGTTGCTTGCCGATGACCGCCTGGTAATGACGCAGCAGCAGGAAGCGCAATATAACGAACTGGTTGCAAAGCGTGTTCGCCGCCAGCCGGTAGCGCAACTGACAGGCAAGCGGGAATTCTGGGGCATTAGTTTTAGCGTCTCCGAAAATACACTCGATCCGAGGCCCGACAGCGAAACGCTGATCGACGCTGTACTGCGCCGCATGAAGGATCGTGACGCGCCGTACCGTATTTTGGATCTTGGCACGGGCACAGGATGTTTGCTGCTGACGCTGCTGAGTGAATATCCGAGTGCGCTGGGGGTTGGTGTTGATATTTGCGAACAGGCGCTCAGTGTCGCCGAACGCAACGCCGCCTCGCTTTGGGGGCGCAGCAGCGGAATTACCCAGAGAGTACGTTTTGTGCGTTCATGCTGGGCAGAACAGTTACAGGGTGAGTTCGATATTATCATATCCAACCCGCCTTATATTCCGACCGGGGCCATTGCATTGCTTGCGCCTGAAGTTAAGGAATACGAACCGCACCTTGCACTCGATGGCGGCGAGGATGGGTTCGATTGTTACCGCGCTATCATGAAGCAACTGCCGGGCCTGCTCGCAGCAGATGGCATTGCGGCATTTGAAATTGGTATAGGCCAGCATCGTGATTTGCCGGCCATCGTAGAAGAAAACGGCCTGCAGGTTGCAGGTATTAAAGAAGATCTGGCGGGAATACCCCGCTGTGTATTAGTTCATCATAAAAGGTAAGAAACACATGAGAAAGAAACCAGGAATGCAAAATAGTGGCGGCGGCGGATACAGTAACAATCGTCCGCGCAGGCCAGGCGGTGGCAGCAATGGTGGCGGTGGCAGCAACCACAATAACCATAACCGCCCACGCAAAAACTATGGCGCAGCCCGCGAAAAATACTTAAGCCAGGCGCGTGATGCGCTGGCAGCAGGCGACCGCGTACTGGCAGAAAACTATTTCCAGCATGCAGAGCATTGCTACCGCATGATGATGGAAGAAGGTCACCATACCCGTCATCAGCAACAGCAACAGGCTGAAGCCAACCCTGTACCGCAGAATGATAACCAGGACGAGATTGTTGAAAATGCCAGCCCGCTTCCGGCCTTCATTACTGCCACCTATCCTGCAGCACAGCCTGCGGCAATAGGTGAGCCTGTAGTTCAACAAGAATGGGAAGAATAGCGTTTAGCTATTTGTAATTATTTACTTTATTGCAAGCAGGCATGACTCGCCGGTACGGCACTCCTTCACCAGTTCGGCGGTAAGCGTCCCATACCAGAGATCGGTTTGAAGCAGTAGCGGTATCAGGCGGCTGTCATCGCTAAGGTAAGCGTAAATGACGGGCTCGCCTCCCTCAAAATCCTCTATTTCGGATTTGGTGTGCCCGCCAAGCAGCTTCCTGGTCATGCCGATGCGTATGGTATCGCGCGTGCCGTCGCCATAAGGAATCGTCGCGCTGCCTTCCATGGTCATGGTCACCATGGTCAGGCGCCTGCCATCAAAATGTTTAATGCTGAATGATTTTGCGCCGCTAAGCTGCGCCTTATGCACGCCCTCGCGCAAATGCAGCAGGAAGCTCAGCGGATCTACCGAGCCTGTTTTAAGTTCCTCAGCAATGGGCGGGCGCTTATCGGGTGATTCCGGCGGCACCAGTGTTTCGCTCGGAACAGCATCTTTATAAATAATCTTTACGTATTTCTTCTTTTTGCGGGTCTGGTAATCGCTCTCATACTCGACATCAGGGTAGGCAAAGTCCTTGCCGCTGCCTGAAACGGTGGTGTGGCTCTTATGGGGAACAAAAAATTTCAAAACGCCGGTGGTCGTAATATCGGACGTCATGGTGTAATCCGCTTTGGATTGTTCCAGTTCAATGCCCATTTTGCCAAAGCGCACCCCGTTACACTTAAACTCATAATATCCCTTAAGCGTAACGGCAGCCTCAAAGGTTTCTGGCTTGCCTATCGGCGCCGCCAGAGCAGAAAAGCACTGAAAATTTATAATTAACAATAGTGTAAATGCAAATGCACGGCGACTATTGTATAAACGCAGCGGGTTACCCATATAAAGAATATATCTGATCTAAAATAAGGATTTAATATAGGGATAAATTATGGATTTTGAAAAATATACCTCTAAATCACAGCAGATAGTTCAAGCAGCGCAGGCTTTGGCGCTTCGTCATTCCCAGCAGCGTTTTATGCCTGAGCACGTGCTCGCCGCGCTTATGGAGGATTCCGAGCGCCTGGCCGATAAGCTTATTCGTGCCAGCGGCGGTAATGCCCAGGCGGTTGCGCAGGCGGCGCAGGAAGCCGTAAACGCCATTCCCAAAGTAGAGGGCACCGGCGCAGGCCAGCTTTACCTGTCCCCTGAAACCGCCCGCTTTTTTGATACAGCCGAGCACTTGGCCAAAAAAGGCAGCGATGATTTCGTAACGCTGGAGCGGATGCTGCAGGCGCTCGCCATGGGAAAAGACAAAGCTGCCGACATTCTCGCTAAGGCTGGCGTGACACCGCAAAAACTGAATGCTGCCATTGCCGACATGCGAAAAGGACGGCTGGCGACATCGGCTAACGCAGAAGACCAGTATGAGGCGCTCAAAAAATACACCAAAGATTATACCGCGCTGGCGCAGGCCGGAAAGCTTGACCCTGTTATTGGCCGTGATGAGGAAATCCGCCGCACCATGCAGGTGCTCTCGCGCCGTACCAAAAACAACCCGGTGCTGATTGGCGAGCCGGGCGTGGGTAAGACCGCAATCGTCGAAGGCCTTGCGCAGCGCATTGTTGCAGGCGACGTTCCAGAGACGCTGCGCGGCAAACGCCTGCTGTCGCTTGATCTGGGCGCACTTATTGCAGGGGCGAAATTCCGCGGCGAATTTGAAGAACGCTTAAAGGGCGTGCTGAACGAAATGGCTGCTTGTGGCGGCGATGTGGTGCTGTTCATCGACGAATTGCACACGCTGGTGGGCGCAGGCAAGGCGGAGGGCGCAATGGATGCAGGCAATCTGCTCAAACCCGCTCTGGCCCGGGGTGAACTACACTGCGTAGGCGCTACCACGCTTGATGAATACCGCAAATATATTGAAAAAGACGCAGCGTTAGCGCGCCGCTTCCAGTCGGTATTCGTGTCTGAGCCTACGGTAGAGGATACTATCTCCATCCTGCGCGGCCTGAAGGAAAAATACGAACTGCACCATGGTATCCGCATCACCGATGCGGCCATCGTCTCGGCGGCCACCCTGTCTAACCGCTATATTACCGATCGCTTCCTGCCCGATAAGGCCATTGACCTGATCGACGAGGCATCGGCGCGCCTGCGCATGGAGGTTGACAGTAAGCCAGAAGAGCTCGACGAACTGGATCGTAAGATCATACAGCTTAAAATCGAACGTGAGGCGCTTAAGAAAGAGACTGACAAGGCGTCGCAGGACCGTTTAGCCAAACTCGAAGGCGAACTCAATGCGCTTGAAAAGGAAAGCGCAGACTTTACGTCACGCTGGCAGGCGGAAAAATCACAACTCAACAGCATCCAGAAACTTAAAGAGCAACTGGAAGAGGCGAGGGCGCAAGGTGAAGTGGCGCAGCGCAATGGCGATCTTACGCGCGCCGGCGAACTGGTGTACAGCATCATCCCCAAACTCCAGGAGCAACTGACGCAAGCTGAGGCTAGCAGCGGGGTAGAAGCCATGATCCAGGAAGCGGTGACGCAGGAAGACATTGCTTCGGTCGTATCGCGCTGGACGGGTATTCCGGTCGATAAAATGATGGAAGGCGAACGCGCCAAACTGCTTCGCATGGAAGAGAACCTGCGTACGCGTGTGGTTGGTCAGGAAGAAGCGCTGGTGGCTGTCAGCAACGCTGTACGCCGCGCCCGCGCTGGTATTTCTGACCCCACGCGTCCTATTGGTTCCTTCCTTTTCCTCGGGCCAACAGGGGTGGGTAAAACCGAACTGTGCAAAGCGCTGGCTGAATTTATTTTCGATGATGAGTCAGCGCTGCTTCGCATTGATATGTCGGAATTCATGGAGAAACACTCGGTCTCCCGCCTGATTGGCGCGCCTCCGGGCTATGTCGGCTATGAAGAAGGCGGTGTTATAACCGAGGCTGTGCGCCGCCGTCCGTATCAGGTGATATTGTTTGACGAAGTGGAAAAAGCCCATAGCGACGTATTCAATATATTGCTGCAGGTGCTCGATGATGGGCGCCTGACGGACGGGCAGGGGCAGACGGTGGATTTTCGCAATACCATCATTGTGCTGACCTCTAATCTGGGCGCAGAGCATCTGGCGGAGAGCAAGGGCGAAGAAATCACTGCTGTCGTGCGTGATCACGTCATGCAGGACGTTCGCCGCGCGTTCCGCCCTGAATTCCTCAACCGCCTGGATGATATTATCCTGTTTTCGCGCCTGCGTAAGGCAGACATGGTGCATATCGTGGATATTCAGATCGCGCATCTGGCCAGCCGCCTTGCCGAGCGGGGAATCGCTGTGAGCCTGGATGACAAGGCACGCACCTGGCTTGCAGAACAAGGCTATGACCCTATGTATGGCGCGCGTCCGCTCAAGCGTGTGATTCAACGCCAGCTGCAAGACACTCTGGCAACGCAATTGCTATCGGGCGCTATTGCCGATGGTCAGGAGATTGCGGTAAGTGCGGGGCGTGATGGCCTTTCCATCGCACCTAAAGTCAAAGCGGCCAAAGTCGCTTAAACAAAAAAAGGCGGGACAAAATCCCGCCTTTTTTATTTCTCCGTAATCAAGCCCATAATCAAGAATGAGAGCGAGTTCTAAGGCGATTGCTATTTGATGTTGGATGCGTCGGCGACGACCAGCGTCTTGTGGCGCTGCATGCCTGCAAGTTTAGCGTTGATGCTGCTTACATTCTCACGGAATGCCAGTAAATCCTTGCCCTGCAGGATATTCCCGGTTTTGAATTTTACCCCGGCGGGGTTTATCTGCTCGTTATTTGCATAGATTTCATAATGCAGGTGAGGGCCGGTAGCCATACCTGTCATGCCAACATACGCAATAATCTGTCCCTGCTTTACTTTGCGTCCCGGCGCTACGCCGCTGGCAAAACGGCTGATATGCGCGTAACCGCTGCTATACTGGCCGTTATGCTTGATGCGCACATAATTGCCGTAGCCGTTTTTCTTGCCGACGAAATCCACAAGGCCGTCACCGGCTGCGTAGATAGGCGTACCAATCGGCGCGCCGAAATCCACACCGCGATGCATTTTGGTATAACCGAGTATCGGATGGGTGCGCATGCCGAATTTTGACGTGATCTTCGCACCGTTCATAGGCGTGCGCAGCAAGGCTTTGCGTAAGGATTCGCCTTTTTCATTATAATAGTCGGTGTTGCCCTGCTTATCCGCATAGCGGTAGATTTTAATCGAACGCGCAGAGCCCAGGTTCAGTTCAGCAAATAATACATTGCCGTAGCCGGTAGCTTCGCCTTCGGCTGTCTGGTTGCGCTCAAAGAGCACATCCAGGGCGTCGCCCTGCTTGATGTCGCGCTGGAAGTCGACGTCATAGCTGTAGGCATTGATCAGTTCGGAAAGCAGTGCAGGCGGTATGCCGGATTTGATTCCGGTATCGTAAAGACTGCTGTCAATGGCGCCGCCGGTGCGTACCAGCTTCTTTTCCACCGGAACGTCCACTTTGCGCACGTCATAGCTGCTGCCATCGGTGCTGGCCTGCTGCTTTACCTCAACCGAGGAAGTATTCGAAATAGGGATGGAGAGCTTGGCAATAACCGGATTTCCTGAGGAATCAGGTTCTTTGCTCAGGTGCAGGGAGATATTCTGGCCCGCCGTAAGGTTACGCGGATTATATATAGGACGGATCGAATCGGCGACCTGGCTGGCTTCATCATGTGAGATGCCCACGTCGCTGAGCATGCTTATAAGGGTATCGCCGCGCTGTACCTTCAGGTCGAGCGATAAAGGGTAATTGCGGGCAGGGCGGCTCTTGGCCGGGGCGCTATCTGCGATTTTCTGTTCGTCACCGTCATTATTAGTAGAGGCTACAATATCATCCAGGGTTTTACCCATGGCGCTTTTGCTTTCGGACACAGTGCTGGCGACTTTGCGGGAAGTGGATTCGATCGCGGCTGTCAGCGCGTTGTCGAACGCCGGCATTACCTTTTCATGGGCAGTTATCCATGAATCAGGATTAATGGAGGGCGAAAACGAACTCGCACACCCAATACCAAAGGCCATACCAAGCACAAACCAGGAAACACGCAGCTTGTTGCTACGCGTACTTGAGAGGGTGCGAGAGGTAACCCGGAGCGGATAAGGCGGGGCGGGAGTCGAAATAAAACTAGAAGTAAGAAATTGATTCATCAATCGTAATCAGCTTCCTGCAATGCGATGTAACGCAACAACCATTAGGTCATTTTTCGTGCCATGCCAATATCTAAAATAACATATTTCAATTTTTTTGTCATTTGCTTCATATTTAGCTTGACTGGGGGTGAGCACAACATTAGATTACGCGCCTCCGCTGATAGGGAGTGATACTGCATAAACATCTGAACTATAAGGTGTTTTTGGCAAGTCCCTCTAGGTAGGTGGATAAGTTACGTTCCGTGCCGCTTGTTACCAGTTGATTCTGGTTAGTCAAAAAGGCACTTTTAAACGAAAACATATTGAAACATAAGGGTATTTAAATGCCAACCATTAATCAGTTGGTCTCCAAGCCGCGCAAATCTGTTAGCAAGCGCAACAAGGTTCCGGCATTGCAGGCCTGCCCGCAAAAACGCGGTGTGTGCACTCAGGTAAAGACCGTTACGCCGAAAAAGCCGAACTCGGCTCTGCGTAAAGTAGCGCGCATTCGCCTTACCAATGGGCATGAAGTGTTTGGCTACATTCCTGGCGAAGGCCATAACCTGCAGGAGCACTCTGTAGTGCTGATTCGCGGCGGCCGTGTAAAGGATTTGCCGGGTGTACGCTACCATATTATCCGTGGCACGCTGGATACCCAGGGTGTGAAAAACCGTAAACAGTCTCGCTCCGCTTACGGCGCGAAACGTCCTAAATAAGGATAGAGAAACATGTCACGTCGTCACGCTGCGAAAAAACGCGAAATTCTGCCGGATGCAAAATTCGGCGATATCGTACTGACCAAGCTCATCAATACCATGATGTATGATGGCAAGAAGTCAGCTGCAGAAGCTATTACCTATGATGCGCTCGACATCATCCAGAAGAAGACCAGTTCCGATCCGCTGAAATTCTTCCATGATGCGCTCGATAACATTAAGCCGTCGGTTGAAGTTCGTTCGCGCCGCGTGGGTGGTGCTACCTATCAGGTTCCTACCGAAGTTCGTGAAGAGCGTCGTCTGGCTCTGGCGCTTCGCTGGCTGATCAACGCTTCGCGCGACCGCAAGGAAAAGACCATGCGTGACCGTATCGCTGCTGAACTGATGGATGCAGCCAATGGCCGCGGCGGTGCAGTGACCAAGCGTGAAAACACCCATAAGATGGCAGAGGCTAACAAAGCCTTCTCGCATTATCGCTGGTAAGGAAATAAGTTACTATGACTCGTACCACACCACTTAAAGACTATCGCAACATTGGTATCTGCGCGCATATCGACGCTGGTAAAACCACGACGACTGAACGTATTCTGTATTACACCGGTAAATCGCATAAGATCGGTGAAGTGCATGAAGGCGCTGCAACCATGGATTGGATGGAACAGGAACAGGAACGCGGTATTACCATTACCTCCGCGGCGACCACCTGCTACTGGAAAGAAAAGCGCATTAACATTATCGATACCCCTGGCCACGTAGACTTCACTATTGAAGTAGAGCGTTCCATGCGCGTACTCGACGGCGCTGTTGCTGTATTCGATTCGGTTGCTGGTGTAGAGCCGCAGTCTGAAACCGTATGGCGCCAGGCTGATAAATACCATGTGCCACGCATTTGCTTCGTGAACAAGATGGACCGTATCGGTGCCAACTTCCAGCGTTGCGTTGACATGATGATCGATCGCCTCGGCACTGTGCCGATGGTAGTTCAGCTGCCTATCGGTTCCGAAGATAAATTCGAAGGTATCATCGACCTTATCAAGATGAAGGAAATTCTCTGGAAGGGCGAAGAGCTGGGCGCGAAGTTTGATGAAGTGGAAATCCGCTCTGAACTGCAGGCTGAAGCTAAAGCCGCACGCGAGAAGATGCTGGAAACTGCTGTTGAAATGGACGACGCTGTTATGGAGCGTTACCTCGCTGGTAACGAACCGACCGAGGCTGAACTGAAGGAATGTATCCGCCGTGGTACGCTGAACTTCAAGTTCGTACCGGTTGTTTGCGGCAGCGCGTTTAAGAACAAAGGTGTTCAGCCGATGCTTGATGCAGTGGTTGACTTCCTGCCAAGCCCGCTGGATATTCCGCCGGTAAAAGGTATCGATGCTAAGACGGAAGCCGAAATCACCCGCAAGGCGGATGACGGTGAAAAACTTTCCGCTCTGGCATTTAAGATTATGACCGATCCGTTCGTGGGTTCGCTGACCTTCGTTCGTGTATATTCCGGCAAACTGGAATCCGGTTCGTATGTGCAGAACACTGTAAAAGAAAACCGCGAACGCGTAGGCCGCATGCTTCTTATGCATGCAAACAGCCGCGAAGACGTAAAGGTTGCTTATGCAGGTGATATTGTTGCTCTGGCTGGTCTGAAGAATACCACCACCGGTGACACGATTTGCGACGTAGATAGCCAGGTGATCCTGGAACGCATGGAATTCCCAGAACCAGTTATCGAGCTGGCTGTGGAACCAAAGACCAAAGCCGACCAGGAAAAGATGGGTATTGCTCTTTCCCGTCTGGCTTCGGAAGATCCATCGCTTCGTATTTCTACTAACGAGGAAACCGGCCAGACTATTCTTAAAGGTATGGGCGAACTTCACCTCGAAATTATCGTGGATCGCATGAAGCGCGAATTTAAGGTTGAAGCGAATGTAGGTGCACCGCAGGTAGCTTACCGTGAAACCATTACCCAGCCGAAGCAGATCGACTACACCCATAAGAAGCAGTCGGGTGGTTCAGGTCAGTTCGCACGCGTTATCATCGATTTCGAACCACTCAAGCCAGGTGAAGGTTTCGTATTCGAAACCAAGATCGTTGGCGGTTCGGTTCCGAAGGAATATATTCCGGGTGTTGAAAAAGGTCTGGAAGCATCCCTTGGTAACGGCGTAGTTGCTGGCTTCCCAATGATCGACTTCAAGGCAACGCTGGTTGACGGCGCATACCATGATGTAGACTCCAGCGCGCTGGCGTTCGAAATCGCGGCACGTGCTGCTTTCCGTGAAGGCCTGCCGAAATGCGGTCCGGTACTGCTCGAGCCGATTATGAAGGTAGAAGTAGTAACCCCGGAAGATTACATGGGTGACGTGATCGGCGACTTGTCGTCCCGTCGTGGTCAGGTAACTGGTATGGACAGCCGTGGTAATGCACGCGTTGTTGATGCGATGGTGCCGCTGGCTTCCATGTTTGGCTACGTAAATAACCTCCGCTCCATGTCGCAGGGTCGCGCTCAGTACTCGATGGAATTCCATCATTACGAGCAGGTTCCAAGCGCAGTAGCGGAAGAAATCAAAAAGAAGGTCGCGTAAATAGCGAGTCTTTAGACATTATATTAACTATCGAACACTCATCGGAGAATTGAGTCATGACGAAAGAAAAATTTGAACGTAATAAACCGCACTGCAACATTGGCACGATCGGTCACGTGGATCATGGCAAGACGTCGCTGACGGCAGCTATCACGAAGGTATTGGCAGAAACGGGCGGCGCGAAATTCACGTCGTATTCGGATATTGACGCTGCACCGGAAGAAAAAGCGCGTGGTATTACCATTAATACCGCCCACGTTGAATATGAAACCAAGAACCGCCACTACGCCCACGTAGATTGCCCAGGCCATGCGGATTATGTGAAGAACATGATCACGGGTGCTGCGCAGATGGACGGCGCGATTCTGGTAGTATCAGCCGCTGACGGCCCTATGCCACAGACCCGCGAGCATATCCTGCTTGCACGTCAGGTAGGCGTTCCTGCGATCGTAGTATTCCTGAACAAGTGCGACATGGTTGAAGACAAGGAATTGCTTGAACTGGTTGAACTGGAAGTTCGCGAACTTCTCTCCAAGTACAAATTCCCAGGCGACAGCGTTCCAATCATCCATGGCTCGGCCCTGGCTGCACTGGAAGACAAGAACCCGGCGCTTGGCAAAGAAGCGATCCTGAAGCTGATGGAAGCGGTAGACACCTACATTCCACAGCCTGACCGTCCAATCGACAAGCCGTTCCTGATGCCAGTGGAAGACGTGTTCTCGATCTCCGGTCGTGGTACCGTAGTTACCGGCCGCGTTGAACGTGGTATCGTGAAGGTAGGCGAAGAAATCGAAATCGTTGGCCTGAAAGACACGGTAAAGACGACCTGCACCGGCGTTGAAATGTTCCGCAAGCTTCTTGATGAAGGCCGTGCGGGTGACAACGTAGGCGTACTGCTTCGCGGCACCAAGCGTGAAGACGTAGAGCGTGGTCAGGTACTTTGCAAACCAGGCAGCGTAAAGCCACATAAAAAGTTCAAAGCAGAAATTTACTGCCTGAGTAAAGAAGAAGGTGGCCGTCATACGCCATTCTTCAGCAACTACCGTCCGCAGTTTTATTTCCGCACGACCGACGTAACAGGCAGCCTGACGCTTCCTGAAGGCGTTGAGATGATCATGCCAGGTGACAACGTGACGATTGAAGCCACGCTGATTTCACCAATCGCCATGGAAGAAGGCCTGCGCTTCGCTATCCGCGAAGGTGGCCGTACCATCGGCGCTGGCGTCGTTGCTAAAATTGTTGAGTAAC
>JAGVKI010000143.1 GCA_020050695.1 Alphaproteobacteria bacterium
AATCCACCCGCAATGATGTGCTGAACCGCTGATTCAGGAAGATGGTTTCTGACGCATACGCTTATATAGCGTAGACTGTCCAATCCCAAGAGCAGCAGCGGCGCGTCCGATATGTGCGTCGTAACGCATAAGAGCGGCTTCGAAGATTTCCTGCTCCAGTTCCTCCAGCGTTTTAAGTTGCCCGTCTGCGCCTTCGAGGTTGATGCTGCTGGATACCGATCCCCTGATTTGCTGCGCCGGCCTGGATAGTTTGTCCTTTGCCCAGTGCGAAAGATCGGCAGAATCAATGACGTCGCTTTCACAAAGCAGCACAGCGCGTGAAAGCATATGCTGCAGTTCGCGTACATTACCCGGCCAGCCGTAACTCGAAAGCCAGGTCAGGGCACTGTCGGAGAAAGTCATTTTGCCTTTTTGTTCCGCATAGGCGATACGGGTCAGTAAATGGGCGGCAAGTTCCGGTATATCCTTCCTGCGTTCGCGCAGGCTTGGGATATGAAGCGGCAAACCATGCAGCCTGTAATAAAGATCTTCGCGGAACTGTCCCCTGGAAACCATTTGCTCCAGCGAACGGTTGGTAGCGGAAATAACACGTACATCTACCTTTACGGGTTTTCCTGCGCCTACGGGCTCGATCTCGCCTTGCTGCAGCATGCGCAGGAGTTTAACCTGCGCATCAGGCTTTAATTCGCCTACTTCATCAAGAAATAATACGCCGCCATCGGCCTCCCGGCATTTACCAAGCGATTTTGAAGTGGCGCCAGTAAAGGCCCCTTTTTCATGGCCAAATAAAGTGGATTCCACCAGGTTTTCAGGCAGCGCCCCGCAATTGACCGATACGAAAGGTTGTTTGGCGCGCTTGCTCTCCAGATGAATCGCATGTGCGAACACTTCCTTGCCTACGCCGGATTCGCCGGTAATCAATACTGGAATATCAGAACTGGCCGCTTTACGGCCCAGTGAGCATACTTCTTTTAAGCAAGGGGATACGCCAACAATATCGCTGAAGTGATATAAAGATGAGCGGCCCTGCTGGAGGCGGCCTACTTCGTCCTGGAGTGATTTAAGTGCAAGCGCGTTGCGCACCGAAGCAAGCAGGCGTGCTGGCTCGGGTGGTTTTGTAATAAAATCTACGGCGCCAAACTGCATGGCTTCTACCGCATCATTCACATTTTCCGAGGCGGTAAGCACAATAAAGGGCAGCTGGGGAAATAACTTGCGCCCCGCCTTGATCAACCCGATTCCATCGAGCACAGGCATGCCGATGTCCGTTAAAACAAGACGAATATCCTGACCGGTATCGCTTTTAAGCTTAAGGAGCGCTTCAGAGCCATCTGACGCTTCTAATACTTCCGCTGACAATTCCTTTTCCAGCATTCGTCTTATCGAGCGCCGCTGCAAGGGATCATCTTCCACCAGAAGTATCATAAGGAACCTTTGTATTTTGTATAAATAAAGCAGAATCCTAACAACGCGGGATTAAGAAATTGCAAATGAATCGCCAAACCAAAGCGTTAATTCGATGTATTCTTATGCGAATTACCTGTTTCTGCAATGAGCATCTTTGACTCAGCCGACGGGTTGACAAGCTTCTTAAGAAATAGCACAGTGATCGATATAGTGGTTTAGGTTCCAGCGGATAGGAAGTGTAAGTGCATTCAACCAACACTTCTTTTAATGGAAAACGCGTTAGCATTTCCGTCATCACGGTTACCCTGAATGCAGCCTCATTATTGCCTGATCTGGTTGAAAGCCTGCGTCAGCAAACCGATCACGAGTTTGAATGGATTATTGTAGACGGTGCCTCGACAGATGGCACGCTAGACATCATCAAAGCGTCTGGCCTGGTCACCCAATGGATTTCCGAACCTGATTTTGGTATCTATGACGCCATGAATAAAGCCGTTAAAACGGCATCGGGCGAGTATTACCTGGTTGTGGGGGCGGATGACAGGCTAAAACCTGAGGCTATTGCGCTTTACCGCAAAGCAGCCAGCGAGTCGAATGCCGATTTAATCACTGGTGCCATCGAACTCAAGGACAGGATTAAACAGCCGAGTGAAACATTCATCAGGAGGCAGAGTATTTTCAGGATTATTTCCAGCCATAGTGTTGGCTGTCTGATCCGTAAATCCCTGCACCAGCGATTTGGTTTTTATACCTCGCACTATCCTATTTGCGCTGACAGGGAGTTTTTACTTACGTCCTATTTAAATGGTGCCACATTAGCCCGGTTTCATGACGTAGTAGGCTATTTCTCTAATGGCACATCAGAACGAGATCTTCTGGGATGCCTTGTGGAGAATTATAGAATACAGGTAAAAACGGGTAGCCCTCTTTTACTGGAAATGGCGCTACTTTTTATCAGAACAATGCGTAGCTATCGTACCATCAGGATGCAGCTAAAGGCTTAAGTGGCAGAGCGAAGTGCGACGGCATTCCTGACATATTCAAGCTGCGCTAATTTGTTGGGAAGTCCCACCGTCCAGTTCGCGTGATGCATGACGATGTCGCTGGGAACCGGTAGGGACTGCCCTGGCTC
>JAGVKI010000003.1 GCA_020050695.1 Alphaproteobacteria bacterium
ATTGCGGGCCGTATAATGCATGCGTACAGCGTACTGAGGCACGAGCAGTATGATGGCCATAGATTGACTGCAAACCCGATCTGGCGGATTCGCGGCATGATCAGCACATTTACGATTATTGGTTTGCTGGCGGTGGTATTACTGGTTCAGGGGTTGCAGTTCGGGGTGTAAAGTCGGCACATATCTATCACCCCGGTGAAGCGTTGCCCGCTTTCTTGCATTTATCAGAGCAATATTTGACAGCTGACCAGTTCTTTTCCCATTTTTTTCGCCATACATAGGGTTTTCCGCAAGCCGTGCATATCTTAAAGGGCAGGTTTTGTTTCTTTATTCCCTTAGGCATATCGCTATTACCTTTCGTACATAAGATACATTATACATAATTCTATCCCCCCCTCCAACTGGACAGCGCGCTGGTATTTGCGTAAAATAGCCACATGCACCCCCCTGATACAGATCCATCTATACCATCCGGCCTGCGCTGGCTATATGTGGACTTTAACAGCTACTTTGCCAGCGTTGAGCAGCAGCTGAACCCTGCCTTGCGCGGCAAACCCGTGGCGGTCGTGCCCGTGGAAACCGATGCCACCTGCGCCATCGCCGCCAGCTATGAAGCCAAGGCTTACGGCATTAAAACCGGCACTCCCATTTATGAGGCAAAGAAAATCTGCCCGGATATTATATGCGTGCTGGCGCGCCACGAACATTATGTCAATTTCCACCAGCGCATTTTAGAAGAAATCGATCATCATATTCCGGTAACCGCCGTCTGCTCCATTGACGAAGTGGCCTGCCGCCTGATGAGTAATGAAACCTCGCCGCAGCGCATTGCTGAAATTGCACAATCCATCAAAAAAGGGTTGGCCAAAAATATTGGCGAGTATGTGCGCTGTTCCATTGGCGTTGCCCCTAACCGCTATCTGGCCAAAGTAGCCACCGACCTGCAAAAGCCCGATGGTTTTACCCTTATCCGCCCTGAAGATATTCCGCACAAACTCTTCACCCTCAAGCTGCGCGACCTGCCAGGTATCGGCCACAACATGGAAAAACGCCTGTGGCTCGCAGGTATCAACGATGTGCAGACCTTATGGAAATACAGCGCCCCGCACCTGCGTAAAGTATGGGGCAGCGTATGGGGCGAAAAAATGTGGTACCTGCTGCGCGGTGTGGAAGTGCCCGAAGAAGAAACCAAACGCAGCAGCATAGGCCATAGCCATGTCATGGCGCCGGAACTGCGCGCACCCGATAAGGCAAAATTCGTTGCACGCCGCCTGCTGCTCAAAGCCGCCAGCCGCCTGCGCCGCATGGGCTATCATGCCAGTACGCTCAGTTTGTCGGCACGCATTGAAAACGGGCCGCGCCTGGCAGGCAGCATGCAATGCTACCGCGCCCAGGACAGCATGACTTTCCTGCATATGCTCGATGCATTATGGGAGGCGCTCCAGGCAGAAAGCAACGGTGCGCGCCTGAAAAAAATATCCATCACCTTGCTTGATCTAAGCCCGGCAGGCGATGTGCAGCCCGAACTGTTCGCTCCCCTGCCCGATCTTGAAATGCAGCGCCGCCAGCGCGCCGATAAGCTGTCTTCGGCCCTTGATAAGATCAACCACCGCTTTGGCCGCGATTCGGTGCTGGTAGGCATGCTGCCATCGCAGGGGCGCAGTTTCTCAGGCACCAAAATCGCCTTCACGCGTATCCCCGATGCGGAAGAGTTCCTAGAATAGAATTTACACACCATTAATAAATTGACTTCTCACAAGAAAAGCCTTTACTGTCACCAGAAATGCCCCCACCCCGATACTAAAAAAGGGCAAGTCATCGTGCCAGAGCAGATCCATTATTTTTTCCGTAGATTGCAATATCTGGCTATTATTCTTAGCTATGCCGTACTCTCCTATATTGTTCCGAAAAAAATAGGACTGGTAGTATTTTACCCTCGGCATCGAAGCGATGCATTTGAGGGCAACTTAAAAAGTTTGTTCCTGTATATGCACGCAGTGCAAACCCGCTACACCCCCTGCTGGCTTACCAGCAACCCCGAATTAGCAGGCAAGCTTTCCAAGCAGGGATATAATTGCCGCCTGTATAAATATAAACCGCTATGGATGCTGCTTCGTGCCGAGTATGTAGTTTTAGATACAGGATATGAAATCATATTTGCGTTTGGACGTTTTAAACTCATCCAGCTTTGGCATGGCAGCGGCTTCAAACAACTTGGAATGCTTAAAATCAAGTATAATAATAAGAACAGGCGCTGGCAGTCCAAGCAACATCTTGCCTATATTTGCATGAAGAGTGTAGCCTCAAAATTCCTGCTGGTTACTGCCGCTTCTGACGCCGATGCACATCGCAAGAAAGATAGTTGGAACAGTAAAAACATCGTGATTACCGGTGCAGCGCGAAATGATGTCTTCTTCAATCCCAAATTGCTGCCCGAAGGTTATAAGACCTCCCTTGGTATCGAAGCCAACCAGCGCATCATCTTATATGCTCCCACTTTTGTTAAAAAGAATCCCCTCGCCCCTTTCAGCAACCATGGAATACAGCAGCTAGATATGTGGCTGGCACAGACCAATAGCTGCCTTTTACTCAAGGCGCATCCGCGCATGTATGACTTTCTGCCGCAATCCAGTTCCCCGCGTATCATCAATGTCACCCATGAAATCGAGGATATGCAGGAACTGCTCGCTATCGCGGATGTACTGATTACAGACTACAGCTCAGTCTCCACTGATTTTTCACTTCGGCAGAAACCCATTATTTTCTATCTGTTCCATAAAGAATACCTGCATGCCTCACAAAACTTCTACTACCCGCCCGATGAGTACCTGCCCGGCCCCACTGCCATGGATGAAACCCAACTGATGGCGTTACTATCTGACCTGTCATGGTTTGATGATGCCCAGTACCAGAAAAAATTTAGGGCTTTTATGGACATGTTCCATTATTATCGCGATGCAAATTCATCACAACGCACGCTTGCCGCATTGGAAGATTTATGAGGTACAAGACTGGCTATACCACCGGTGTATTTGACCTGTTTCACATAGGCCACCTGAATCTCCTCAAAGCTGCTGCCGCACAATGTGAAAAACTGATCGTAGGGGTGTGCACAGACGAACTGGCGCTACAGCTTAAAAATAAAAAACCCATTATTTCTTTTGATGAACGTATTGAAATCGTGCGAAACATCGCCTGCGTGCATGAAGCCATCGCAGAGCAGACCGATGACAAGATCAGCGCGTGGAAAACCCTAAAGTTTGATGTGGTTTTTAAAGGGGACGACTGGAAGGGAACGCCTAAATGGAAGCATCTTGAAAAGGAATTCAACGCCCATCATGTAGACGTTGTGTTCCTTAGCTATACGCACAGCGTCTCAACCACTCTGATTCAGCGAATGATCGCAGAAGGCTAGCGTATGTCTTTGATAAAAAAAATCAAAAAAAATATTCTCTGGCCTATGCTTGCTCTGACATACCCTGCGCGTAATGCCATTCCGGCATTTATCTATGATCTCGCTAAAATGGATGCACGCCTTTTCAAATCCGATCTTCCCAGCGCACTTAAATCCATTGTTATTAATGAAGATGAAGCCGTTTTCCACACGGAAATAGGAAAATGCCTCTCGTACTATTACAGCAATGGGGCCTTCTCCCACCTGATTCCACGGGAAATGGAAAGTATCAAACGTCATAGCAGGATTTTATTTATCCTGAGGCATAAGAAATACGAAATCCGCCTGCAGCTATTTTTCCTCTCGCCCAATGACTGTCATCCGCCGCATCTGCATAATGGCATCGTATCGGCAGCGATGCTGCTGGAAGGCTGCGTAGACCTTGTGGAAGGCAATATAAAGCAGATGCACAGTGCGAATGTCGTGCTCAGTGACATCCGCCAGCGTCGCCTGCAGCAAAATGGAGAATTATTTTATACATCCATGCAGGAAAACGGATTGCATTTCTTTTATGCCGATACGTACAGCGTGCTGGTGAATATTAACATACGCGGCACGTCCAATGTCGCACCTGAAGCAGCTGATCGTACGTATGCAGACATTGCAGTTATGAAGGCCAACAGCGATTCCAGCTTCAGCGCACCGCTTATAGATAAAAAAACGGCCTATGCAAAATATAACCGGGAAACCGCGGAAAATTACCGGATCCCTATTCCTTGCTAGTAATGGTGTGGGCAATCAACGTTGCCATTTTCTTAAACAACACACTACGTGCATTGGTCTTGCGCCAATAAAGACCTATTGTCCTTGTAAGCGTAGCATCATTGAAGGGAATATAGCGCACCAAAGGATCGTTTTGATTGACCGCCAGCTTGGGAATGAGTGTTACCGCGCTGCCAGCTGCCACCATCTGGCGTAATGTTTCCAGGCTGGTAGCCCTGAAATTCTGGGCTTCGCCAATGCCTATTTTATGACACACTTCCAGCGCCTGTTCACGCAGGCAGTGCCCCTCATCAAGCAGCAGCATCTCATTGATTTTCAAATTCTCCAGACGCACCGAACTTGCCCCCGCAAGCGGGTGACTGGCAGGCACGGCAAGCAGGAACGGCTCTTTGAATAATGTAATATGTTCCAGCGCATCACTGCCCGCAGGTACCGCAAGCAGGGCGCAATCAATTTTGCCTGCTTCAAGCTGCTGCAGGATGTCAGGGGTTTTTTCTTCTGACAAAAGCAGGTTCAGCTTGGGAAATGCGCGTTTGATTTCAGGAATGAGATGCGGCAACAGATAGGGCGCGAGCGTCGGAAACACCGCCATGCGTATTTCACCTGCCAGCGGATCACGGTGCATCTGCGCGATATGGCGTATCTGGTCAGTTTCTTCTAAAATGCGCTTGGCGCGTTGTACCACCTGCCGACCTGCTGGCGTCAGCATCACCTGCTTATTGGTGCGTTCAAATAATTGCACCCCGAGCGTCTCTTCCAGTTTCTTAAGCTGCATGGACAGTGTGGGCTGGCTGACATTGCACAGTTCAGCGGCTTTGCCAAAGTGCAAATGCTCCGCTGCGGTTACAAGATACTGTAAATCACGTAAGTTCATATCATAGATTATATCTATCGTTTAAATAAAAACAATAGATTATATTAATGATGCCGACTGGCGTAAATTAGCTTCATCACCTGATACCAACCTCAAACCCATACCCTAGGAGATAAGCTATGCTGAGCGTAGGCCATAAATTCCCTGACTTTTCTGTAAAGGCAACCATATCCAACGATATTACCAATGCATTTATCGACGTCAACCAGGACAGTTATAAAGGCAAATGGCTGGTCGTATTTTTCTGGCCGAAGGATTTCACCTTTGTCTGCCCCACTGAAATTGCGGAATTCGGTAAACTGAACAATGAATTCAAAGACCGTGACGCGCAGGTGCTGGGCGCCAGCACAGATTCTGAATTCGTGCATATGGCATGGCGCCAGCACAAGGAAGAACTGAACAACCTTCCCTTCCCTATGCTTGCCGACGTCAAACGCGAACTGACCACCGCGCTTGGTATTTTAGACCCGGCAGAAGGCGTAGCGCAGCGTGCCACCTACATCGTTGATCCTGAAGGCATCATCCGCTTTTCGATGGTCACCGACCTGAATGTAGGCCGCAACGTGAAAGAAGTGGTGCGCGTACTCGACGCCCTGCAAACCGATGAACTCTGCCCATGCAACTGGCAGAAAGGCG